>DASQFG010000672.1:0-2240 GCA_035633315.1 Nakamurella sp.
TGATCCGGCGAAGCGTCTCTTGGCCGCGTACGCCCTACGCGACCGCCGATGCTCCGGTCGGCCCTGAACTGCGCAGAGATGGCGCTGAAATGGCACGTGCGATTATAGATACGGGTGCGGCTCTGCTGGAGTGACCCGCCCGGCTCGGGACTGGGTCCGGTTAACGGCTGAGCCGGACCGGTAGGGAAGAGCAGCCTCCGCCCTCGACACGCCTCTCGAATGCTTATGGCTGACGTCATCTGGCGGGAGTATCTGCTAGTGGCCCACTAGCAGATGAGAGGATGATGGGGATGTCACAGTCAGGTGCCAACCCGATGCCGCGGATGATCCGCGGCACGGTGGTGACCCACCGCCGCCGCTGCGGCAAGCCGAACTGCCGCTGCGCGGCGGGTGAGGAACTGCACGAGTCGACGGTGCTGTCCTACTCGGCGGCCGGCCGGACTCGGTTCGTGATGCTGCCCGCGGATCAGGTGGCCGCGGTCAGGGCCGCGGTCCAGCGGTACCGGGCGGCCCAGGCCAGGCTCGAGGGCGACGCCGAGGCGGGGCGGGAGGCCCTGATCGCCCGGCTCGCCGCCCGGCCAGGGACGCGGTGAGCACGGCCGGCCCCCCGGTGGCCTTCCCGGGGTTCGACGCCAGCCGGGCGGTGTTCGACACGGTGCTGGACTTCCTTGACGGCGCGCAGGCAGCCGGACTCTCCCACGCAGAGCTGGAAGCGCGCCTCGACACCGACGGTCGGGCACTGTTGCGGCAACTGCTGCAGGACCATCTGGAGCTGCGCGCCGACCGGGAGACCCGCTGTGGAGTGGTCGGCGTCGACGGGCTGGCCCGGGGTCGGGTCGAGTCCGGGCACACCCGCGCCCTGGCCACGGTCTTCGGTGAGGTCGTGGTGCGCCGACTGGCCTACCGGGCCCCCGGACGTGCGAACCTGCACCCCGCGGACGCCGCGTTGAACCTACCCGAGGAGAAGCACTCCCACGGGCTGCGTCGGCTGGCCGCCGTCGAGGCCGCCCGCGGCAGCTTCGAGGAGGCGGCCGCCGCGATCGACCGGGCCACCGCAGTGCAGCTGGGCAAACGCCAGGTCGAGGAGCTCACCGCCCGTACGGCAGTCGATTTTGAGAGCTTCTACGCCCACCGCAGGCCCCCGCCCGCCGCTGACGGTGATCAGGTGCTGGTGTTGCAGGTCGACGGCAAGGGAATCGTGATGCGTCCAGACGCGCTGCGCCCGGCCACCGCCAAGGCGGCGCAGGCCGCCAACCCCAAGCTCGCCAGTCGACTGTCCAAGGGCGAGAAGCGCTTCCGCAAACGCATCGCCGAAGTCGGCGCAGTCCACGACACGACGCCGGTCGTGCGCAGCCCCGCCGACATCCTGCCCGCCACCGACGCCGAACGCGCCAGCGCCGTCGACGGGCCACGGGCGGCGAACAAGTGGCTGACCGCAAGCGTGGTCGAAGACGCTGCCACGGTCGTGGCCCGGGTCTTCGACGAGGCCGAACGGCGCGATGCCGAACACCAGCGGGTCTGGGTCGCTCTCGTCGACGGAGCCAACCACCAGCTCGACCGGATCCGGGCCGAAGCGACGGCCCGCGAGATCGAGGTGCACGTGCTGATCGACCTCGTCCACGTCATCGAATACCTCTGGAAAGCCGCCTGGTGCTTCCACGACGAAGGCGACCCCGCCGCCGAAGCCTGGGTGCACGACAAGGCACGGGCCATCCTGGCCGGCAAGGCCCGCACCGTCGCGGCCAGCATCCGGCGCACCGCGACCACCCGACGGCTGGCCGGGCCCGCCCGCAAAGGCGCCGACAACGCGGCCCGCTACCTCACCAACAAGGCCGACAACCTCGACTACCCGACCGCCCTGATCAACGGTTGGCCGATCGCCACCGGCGTCATCGAGGGCGCCTGCCGGCATCTGGTCGCGGACCGGCTCGACATCACCGGAGCCCGATGGGGACTGGCCGGCGCTGAAGCGGTCCTACGACTACGAGCCCTGCGCAGCAACGGCGACTTCAACCAGTACTGGACGTACCACCTCGCCCAGGAACAACACCGCGTCCACGAGACCCGCTACGCCGACAGCGCCGTCCCACGGGCCGCGTGATCGTCACTCCAGAAGAGCCGCACCCAACTCATTTCGGCACCGTTCGTGATGAGGCGGAAGGTGCCGCCGTCGTCGAGTGCAACCTGGGCGTCGCTGGCGTCCTTGAGAAGTTCCTTGGCATTGCCGCGAGCACTGATCG
>DASQFG010000673.1:0-7803 GCA_035633315.1 Nakamurella sp.
CATCCAGCACGGCATCATCTTCATCAAGCGCAGCGTCGTGCCCATGCATCGGGTGCAGAACCTGCGCACCGAACGCGGCCCGATCGCCGACCATTACCGGATGACCAACCTGAAGATCCGTACCGCGGCCGGGTCGGTGAATCTGTCCGGTCTGGACCGCAGGGAGGCCGACGAGCTGTGTGAGCGGATCAGTGCGCTGGCCGACGTCGCCGACGATGTCTGACGATGTCTGACACTGCCCTGGACTCGGCCGGACCCTTCCCTGGACCGGTCGGTCGGATGCGTGGGGTGGCCGTGCCCGACACCCGGCTGCACCCGATCTATCTGGTGATCGAGACGGCTCGCACGTTGCGTTCGGCCATCCCGTTCCTGGTCGTCACCTTCCTGGGCGGCGCCCCGTGGCGGGTGAACGTCGCCCTGTTCGTGCTGATCATGATCGTTGCGGTGGCGCAGTGGTACGTCCGCAAGTACTCGGTGATCAGCGGGGTGCTGCGGCTGCGCAGCGGCCTTTTCAACCGCACCGTCCGGGTGGTGCCGATCACCCGCATCACCGCACTCGACGCCTACCGATCGCTCAGCCAGCGGCTGGTCGGGGTTTGGGGACTGCGGGTGCAATCGCCGGGCGACCGGGGCGGCGCGGCCATCAGTATTGGCAGCCTGTCGACCAGCCGGCTGAAGCAGCTTGAGATGGCGTTAGAAACCGGCCGCCCGGCGCAAGATGCCGCGCGGGATTCGGCGGGGTCCGCGCAGGCTACCGAATCCGAAACGCCGGGCGAACCCGAAACGGCCCTTCCGGCCGGGGAACCACCGGCGACCGGCGAGTCCCAGGTGACCGGCGAGTCCCGGGCGACCGGCGAGTCCCAGGCGACCGGCGGACCCCCCGCCGCCACCGAGCCGCGCCCCGCCGCCAAGCCGGCGAAGGCCAGCATCCTGCATCGATTCGGCCGGCAACGCCGAGATTCCAAGCGGCCGGACGCGTTCGAGACCATCGCGGTGCTGACGACCCAGGAAATGCTCATCGCAGCCGTCACCAACTACAGCATCCCGCTGATCTTCGCCATCGCCCTCGCGGTCTGGTACCGGTTTTCCGAGTACGTGCCGAGCCGGGCGCAGGACTTCATGACCGAGAACGTCGAGCCTCGAGGGGTGCTGGCGGTCGTCACCGCGCTGGTGGTGGTGGCCGTGGTCGCGGGTGTCGTGCTGTCCGCTCTGCGGCTCAACAGGTTCACCCTCATCCGCGACGGCGACGTACTGCGCAACCATCGTGGCCTGCTCGGCAAACAAACCGCGACCATCCCCGTCGCCCGCGTCCAGGCCGTTCGGGTCGTGGAGGGGGTCTGGCGAAGCATGCTCGGGTACGCCAGCCTGCAGGTGGAGGTGGCCGGGATCGGCCGGGCGAACACCAATCAGCGCATGCTTTTCCCGCTCGTCCGCACTGCTCGGGCCGCGCATCTGGTGCGTCGGGTGCTGCCCGAACTGTACTGGCCGGAGGATCCGCCGCACCCGATCCCGGAGCGCATCCATCGCCGGTACCTCACCGTGCCGCTCGAATACGGCATGGGCTTCACGCTGTTGCTGCTGTTGCTGCCGGGCTGGTGGCGGCTGCTCGCGCTGCTCCCGCTGCCGCTGGCGTACCGGCTTGGGGTTGCCCGCGCTCGCGAGGCGCGCTGGTGGGTCGGTGAGCGCAGCGTGCTGCTGCGATGGCGGAGGTTGTTGGCCCGCAACACTGTGGTGGCCCACCGGGACGGTGTGCAGGACGTGGAATGGTCCAGTTCGCCCTGGAAGGCACGGGCCAGGGTCGCGGGTTTCAAGATGCGTTTCTCTTCCGGCCGCTCGGCGAAGATCCGCTACATGGTCTCCGACGACGCGCTGATGCTGACTCACGTGGTGGGGCGGGATCGCACGCCCATCCCTCGTGTGCCGGACGGGGTGAACGCCTGATGATCGACGACGCCCCCTCGCCGACGCCGGGCACCGGCACCGGCACCGGCACCCGCGACGCGCTTCGCGCTTGCTCGCAGACGTGATCAATCCGGCATGGCCGATGAAGGGATCGTGGCGGGGGTAGCAGGCGCCCGGCTTTGCTCGGCGCGGGCATGGTGAAACGACATGACGGCGTCGTCGCACCACCGTTGCACGCCATCGTCATTGTTCCGACATCAGCGAGATGATCGCAGTCGGGACCAGGTTTGTTGGAGTGCAACGCTTTTCTGATGAAGGGATCATCCCAGGACGCCGTGGACCGGTTCGACCGGGACGGGGTGGTGCCGGCTGGGCTCGTCCCTGGGTGGCTCGGCCACTGGTGTCGCCGGCCGTCGACGTCGATCCGGGCATGCGGGGCGCGGCAGCCCGGTCGCGCCGTCGGAGCAGGGCACTGCCGATTCGATCGGGTGTCGAGTGGAGATCGACGCTGGGCGGACCTGTGACGACATTGCGGTCTGCCACGCGCTGAGGGACGCCGCGACGGTGGCACGTCCGACGGGCTCGCGTCACGGCCATCGCTGACGCGGCGGACATTCCGGCTCCAACGATCTACTCCGCCTTCGGCAGCAAAGGCAGAATCCTCGAGAGGATCACCCATGACTGGATGGGTGAAGCTCGAACGGTCAGCATCGCCACGGCGTCTCTGGCCGAGCAGGATCCCGCACGGCAATTACGGTTGTTCGCGGAACTCAACCGGCGCCAGCTAGTGGTCGGCTCGGACGTGATCGCCATCTACCAGGAGGCAGCGCGCGCGGATCCGCAGATGGCCGAGACCTTGCGCAAGATCCTCGCGTCGCGCGAAGGGGAGATCAAGAGACTCGTCGACGTTCTCGGGCCGTGCCTCAAACCGGCAGTCACGGTGATCTCAGCCCTGGACGTGTGCTTGGCGTGCACGGTACCCGAGATCTACCGCACCCTGGTCGTGGAGCGCCGATGGACTCCGGAGCAGTACGAGACGTGGCTCGGGAACCTGCTGGTCGACCAACTGCTCCCAGGCTGACCGTCAGGGCCCCCAGGCCATGTGCGATCTCGGCGGTGCGAGACGGTACCTGACACGTCACAAGGCCATTTCTTGTCGAGGCACGAGCGCGATCAGCATCGCGGGACCATCATGGGCCTCCTGGACGACAGAACCCGCACCGTGAACCGGGAGATGGGATCCGGGGAGATGGGTAGCCCCCGCTGCTCCCATGGCACCCCGGCTGCCCCGGCGAGACGCACTCCGGCACGACGTCCGCGGGCCGTACCGTGGATGGCGATGTCCACGTCGCCCGCCCCCTCGCCGATCCCGGCCCGGCGTCGCCTCCGGCGAGCACTCGCCGCGGCTGCGATCAGCGTCGGGCTGGTGTCGATCGTGGCGGGGTGCGCGGATTTCTCCAGCGAGGCGTCGACGTTCACCGTTCAGCCGTCGCTGACCGCGCCGGCCGCGGAGCCGGTGGACCCGAGCACTGCGCAGCCGTCCTCAGAGTCACCCTCGCCCAGCGATCAGTCGCCCAGACCCGACCCGAGCGGCAGCCAAGCGCCGAGTGATCCGTGCGCACCGACGGATGAATCGGTGATCGCGACTTGTCTGAACGGTCCTTGGGGCCTTGCTCCGCTACCCGACGGCCAGTCGGCACTGGTCGGTGAGCGCACCACCGGCCGGATCCTGCAGGTCGCCAAGGGCCAGCAACCCATCGAGGTCGCCAAGATCGACGGCATCGACGCGAGCGGGGACGGCGGCCTGCTGGGCATCGCGCTGTCGCCGTCCTACGACGAGGACGGGTTGATCTATGCGTACGTCACCACCGCGCAGGACAACCGGATCGTCCGGATCGCGTCCGGCGACGTGCCGAAACCGATCTTCACCGGGATCCCGCGCGGGGCGACACACAACGGCGGCCGGCTGGCGTTCGCCGCCGATCGCACCCTGTACGTCGGGACCGGCGATACCGCCAACCCGGCGCTGCCCGCCGATCCGACCTCCCTGGCCGGAAAGGTGTTGCGGCTGGACGAGTTCGGCAAACCGGCGGAGGGAAACCCGACCGCTGCCTCGCCGATTTTCGCCAGTGGACTCACCCAGGTCTCCGGGATGTGCACGCTGGACGACGGCACGGTCGCGGCACTGGACCGGCGGACCGCGCAGGACGTGCTGCTGCCGTTGACCGCCGGCGACGACTACACGGCGCTGGCGCCCGGAGACGCCCGGTGGACCTGGACCGCCGCCGACGGCCGCGCCGCCGACTGTGCGGTCAGCGGCGGCCTGCTGGCCAGTACGTCGCTGGACAAGCAGCAGCTCACCGGGATCCAGATGGGTTCGGGCGGCACCTTCACCGGCACACCCACGGTGATCCTGGACAACCGCTACGGCCGCCTGCTCACCGTCACCGCCGACACCCAGGGCCTGCTGTGGCTGACCACGTCGAACAAGGATGGTTTCGGTACCCCCGTGCCCAGCGACGACCGGGTGGTGGTCGTCCCCGCCTCCGATGCCGGCGGCGAGGGCGGCCCCGACTGACCCCCTCGGGTTGACCGGGCGCCCCTTTGGTGGCGCGGATCAAAGACGACGGCGCGGCTCAACTGGTTGACTCCCGCCTCACGCGTCCCACCAGCGGCACGTTCGTCCGCGCAACCCACAGCAGCGCGACGACCGTTGTGCGGCGCCCGCACCGCGACATTGCCGGGCGAACTTGACCAGACTAGACCAGATCTGAATACACTGTCTCCGTGACGACGAACGTGAACGTCTACGAGGCCAAGACCCGCTTGTCGGCGTTGCTCGCGCTCGTCGAGGCCGGTGAAGAAGTGATCATCGCCCGCAACGGTCGACCTGTCGCCCGGCTGGCCCCGCTGTCCAAGCGGGGGGCCGACAGGGTCCCCGGTTTCTGGAAGGGAAAGGTGCGGATCGCGGCTGATTTTGACCAGTTCAGCGACGAGGATGCAGACGCCTGGTACGGCGCTCCCGCCGATCGATGAGAATCCTGCTCGACACTCACATCCTGTTGTGGTGGCTTTCCGACGACCGACGGTTGCCCAATCCCATCCGGGACGCGATAGCCGACGGCGGCAACGGCGTCTACGTATCCGCCATTTCGGTGGCCGAGATCGCGATCAAGCGTTCGCTCGGAAAGCTGGAATCGCCGGGCGATCTCGCCGCGGCAATGGACGCGTCCGGACTGTCACACCTACCCTTCACCGCCGAACACGCGGGCCACCTGGGCGCGCTTCCGTGGCACCATCGCGATCCCTTCGACCGCATGCTGATCGCACAGGCCGTGGTCGGGGCGATGACCTTCGCATCAGTCGATCCCGCATACCGTTCCTATGAGGTGCAACTGCTGAGCTGACGCGCTCGTCATGCTGAGCGGGCCGCGTGCGGTTCGTTCAGCGATACCAGCCGCTCCCGCGCGCACGAAGTCGTGTACTTCCGCCCCTCCAGTCCCACAACCTCGACGTTCATCCGCGCTGGCGAAGTTGATCCGCGCTGACGGGGGGCGCGAAGGGGTCAGAACCGGCGGTTGGCCAGCACCGGGATCGCCTGCCGGGCGGCGTCGACCTCGGCCGGATCGATGTCGGCCACGAGCATCCCCGGCCCGTCGCCCAGTTGATCCACAACGACCCCCAACGGCGACACCAGCACCGTGCCGCCGATGCCGGTGGGCGCGCTGCCGCGTGGAGTCAGACCGACCGACAGCGGGTCGGCCTGCCCGCAGGCCGCGATGAACGTGGTGCTGTCCAGCGCCCTTGCCCTGGTCAACAGGTCCCACTGCTCCTGTTTGCCGGGCCCGGCGCCCCAGGAGGCGGGCAGCAGGGTCAGCACCGCGCCCTTGTCGGCGAGCGTCTGGAACAAGCCGGGGAAACGGACGTCGTAGCAGGTCGCCAACCCCACGGTGACTCCGTCGACATCGATCGTCACCGGCTCGGTGCCGGGCGCCACGGTCTTCGATTCCCGGAACCCGAACGCGTCGAACAGGTGGATCTTGTCGTACGAGGCCTCGACACCACGGCCGGTGGCCAGCAGCGTGTTCCGCACCCGCCCGCCCGACGCCGGGGTGAACATACCGGCCACCACGGTGATCTCGTTGACCTCGGAGATGGCCCGCACCGCATTCGCCCACGGTCCGTCCAGCGGCTCGGCGACCGGCGCCAGCGCGACCCCGAACGCACACATGGTCGCCTCCGGCAGCACCACGATCCGGGCGCCGGCCTTGGCCGCCTGGGCGGTGGCGTCGGCGACCATCGCGAGGTTGCGCTGCGGATCGATGCTGCTGACGATCTGGGCGAGGGCGATGCGCACGGCCGGTGGCCTTTCTGCCGGTGGAGATCCGCTTGCGTCCTGCAGGGCGCTCGCTATTGCGCCTACTGTGCCGGACGCTACGCGGTTGACGCAGGTCAGCCCTCGACGCCCAGGGTGCTCAGGACGAGCTGGCGGACCTTGGCGGCATCGGCCTGACCCCGGGTCGCCTTCATCACCGCGCCCACGATCGCGCCCACCGCCTGCAGCTTGCCGGACCGGATCTTCTCGGCCACGGCAGGCTGAGCGGCCAGCGCCTCGTCCACCGCCGCCTGCAGCGCGCCGTCGTCGGACACCACCGCCAACCCGCGAGCGGCGATCACCTCGTCCGGTTCACCCTCGCCGGCCAGCACACCGTCCACGACCTGCCGGGCGATCTTGGTGTTCAGCGAGCCGTCGGCGACCTTGGCGATCACCGCGGCCAGCTGCGCCGGGGTGATCGGCAGCTCGTTCAGCGCGACACCGCGGGTGTTGGCCTGCTGACCCAGGTAGGACGACCACCACGAGGTGGCCTCCGCCGGCGACGCCCCGGCCGCCACGGTCGCGGCCACCAGTTCGAGCGCGTCCGAGGCCAGCAGGTCGCGCATCTGCAGATCCGTCAAACCCCAGTCGGCCTGCATGCGGGCCCGCCGGATCCAGGGCAGCTCGGGCAGCGAGGCCCGGATCGACTCGACCCACTCCCGTTCCGGTGCAAGCGGAACCAGGTCGGGCTCGGGGAAATACCGGTAGTCCTCCGCGGTCTCCTTCGACCGGCCCGGCGAGGTCGTGCCGGTGGACTCGTCGAAGTGCCTTGTCTCCTGGACGATCCGGGCGCCGGTGGCGAGAAGCGCTGCCTGCCTGGTGATCTCGTAGCGAATTGCCCGTTCCACCGAGCGCAGCGAGTTGACGTTCTTGGTCTCGGTGCGGGTACCGAACACCGGATTCCCGGCCGGGGTCAGCGACACGTTCGCGTCGCAGCGCAGCGAGCCCTGGTCCATCCGGACGTCCGAGACCCCCAGCGAGGACAGCAGGTCCCGGAGCGCGGTGACGTACGCGCGGGCCACCTGCGGCGCCAGCGCCTTGGTGCCGACGATGGGCTTGGTGACGATCTCGACCAGCGGGACACCGGCCCGGTTGTAGTCGAGCAGCGAGTACTCGGCGCCGTGAATCCGGCCGGTCGCGCCACCCACGTGGGTGGACTTGCCGGTGTCCTCCTCCATGTGTGCGCGCTCGATCTCCACCCGCACCGTCTGCCCGTCGACCTCGACGTCCAGGTATCCGTTGGTGGCGATGGGCTCGTCGTACTGGGAGGTCTGGAAATTCTTCGGCATGTCGGGATAAAAGTAGTTCTTCCGGGCGAACCGGCACCAGGTCGCGATCTCGCAGTTCAGCGCCAGGCCGATCCGGATGGCGTACTCGACCGCGGTGCGGTTGACCGCCGGCATTGCGCCCGGGAACGCCAGGCAGATCGGGCACACCTGGGTGTTCGGCTCCGCACCGAAGTCGGTCGGGCAACCGCAGAACATCTTGGTGACGGTGCCGAGTTCGACGTGCACCTCGAGACCCAG
>DASQFG010000674.1:0-2917 GCA_035633315.1 Nakamurella sp.
GCCGCACATCGGGAGCGGACAGCAGCAGGTCGTGCATGCCGCGGTCGACGCGGATACAGGTGACGTGGGTGCCCAGCTGAAGGGACGACCTCGCGATCGCGTCGGCGTGCAGCACGGAATCACCCGCGTAGAAGTCGTCCGTCCATTTTCTTGCGCGGATTGTTCTGCGTGAGCACAGCACCAGGATCGGATAGGGCAATCCCAGACCGGCCTGGACTCTGCCGATTGCCCGTTGTGCGGCGGCGAACCAACCGGCCCGTACCACGCCACCGTTGACCGGCTTCCATTCCTCGATGAAATCCCATTTGCCGCGCGCGCTGCGGTGAATGCTCTGGTTGTAGAAGCTCGGCCCGAGCGACGGGAGCACCGCGAGCGGCCGGCTTCTTGCGACGGCGTTGATCGGCCGGGTGGCGATGGTCCGGATGGCCCGGCTGGCGGGTATTTCCAGGAACGGGCTGTTCAGCACGATGCCGAGTACGGCGTCGAGATCGTCTGACTGCAAACGCCTGTCGTGCAGCCAGAGCGGGACGATCAACCCGCCGGTGGAGTGCGCGTTGATCACCACGCGGTCGTGGCCGTCCTCCAGGATGAACCGGAGCGCGGCGTCGAGCTCGGCGTAATAGTCGGCAACATCGGCCATCTGATAAGGCGTCTGATGGGGCCGCAGCGACCTGCCGTACTTGTGCAGATCGATGGCGTAGAAGTCCTCGCCTCGCGCGGCGTGGAACTCGGCGAGCTCGGTCTGGAAGAAGTAATCGGCGAATCCGTGGACATACAGCACCGCGCGGGAGGTGGCTGCGCTCGCGCGGAATCGCACCAGAGTCGATTGGACCGATCCCTCGTGGTCGTCCGCCAGGTCGAGGGTCATTGCCTGGTAAGCCGTGCCCAGGATGTCGGGCGTCGGGTCGCCGAACACGGGACTATCCATCGGGTCAGGATAGCCAGGAGCCGGCCAGTGGGCGTGGATCGTGTCGTATCCGCCGCCCGGGCCGGTGTGGGAGTGGTGCGGCGCCCGCCGCCTGCCGTCATGAGTGCGAGTTGCGTACGGTGGTCGCCATGAGGGTTGCCATCGCCGGAGGACACGGAAAGATCGCGCTGCGGCTGTCTCGGCTGATCGCCGAAAGGCACGAGCGGCCGACCGGCTTCATCCGCAAGCCGGAGTACGAGGCGGACCTGATCGCTGTCGGGGCTCATCCGGTGCTCTTCGACCTGGAATCGGGGACGGCCGCTGAGCTGGCCAACCACCTGAAGGGCGCCGACGCGGTCGTCTTCGCGGCCGGCGCGGGACCGGGCAGCGGGGCCGCACGGAAGGACACGGTTGATCGCGGCGGCGCGGTGCTGTTGGCCGACGCGGCGGAGCTCGCCGGAGTGCGCCGCTATCTGATGGTCTCCGCGATGGGTGCCGACGACGGGCCCACCCCGGACCACGACGAGGTCTTCGCCGCGTACCTCACCGCCAAGAAGGCGGCGGACGATGATCTCCGCGCCAGAGACCTGGACTGGACGGTGCTGCGGCCAGGAGCCTTGACCGACCATTCCGGGACCGGCGAGGTCCGGTTGGCCGAGCACACCGCGCGCGGGTCCGTTCCCCGTGAGGACGTCGCGTCTGTGTTGCTGGCGCTCTTGGATGCGCCTGGGACGGCAGGTTTGTCGCTCGACCTGGTGAGTGGCGACACACCTATCGCGGACGCCGTCGCGGGGGTCGCGCGGTAGCCGGACACGGCCGGGCCCGGGTCGGCGCCCTATCGGTGCGCCTTCGGTAGTGAATGATGGGGGCCGTTCGCCACCGGGCGTCCTCAGTATCCATTCCATTGGTTCATCGCTTTCCATTGGTTCATCGCTGCGAGTCCACGTGTCGGGCAGCGCATCCGGTGACTCGACGTCATAGCGACTGGTCGACATGTGCCGGCGGATGCGATCACCGCGGTCGGCTGACGGAGCCCGATTTGTCGGTTTTCGGGGAGTGTCGGTGGTGTGGTCTAGCGTTCTGTTCATGGGGCCGATCAGCGACATCGAGCACGCCACCGCGGTGGCGGGGTCGGTGTGTGCTGGGTTGGATGCGTTGCGGGGCAGCGCGTTCTGGAAGATCGACGAGGACGACCTGCTGACGTTGGCGGGGGTGTTGGAGCGGGTGGGGCGGTTGGTGTACGCCGCGCAGGTCCACCTGACGGGGGAGTTGGACACCCGCCGGGTCTGCGAGCGGCACGCCGCCTCCTCCACGGCCGGGTTGCTGCAGCAGACGCTGTGCATCTCCCCCGGTGATGCCGCCGCCCGGGTCCGCGCCGCCCGGGACGTCCTGCCGCGGGACCTGCCCACCGGTGGCGAGTCCGCACCAGCGTTGCCGGAGTAGCTTGACACGTAGGGGGACGCCGGCACCGTCGGTGTGGAACAGATCCGCACCGTGGTGTCCACCATGCGCGCCCTGCCCGCCGGGGTCGACCCGGAACTGCGGGAGATGGTGCAGACATCACTGGTGGACCACGCGCAGGTCACCGAACCGGTGGTGTTCGCCCGGTTCGCCCGGCAGGTGGCCCAGGCGTGTGACCCGGACGGCACCCTGGACGACCGGGACCAGGTCGACAAGGTCGAACTGTCGTTGGGCTCCTGTAACCCGTCGACGGGGTTGACCGGGTTCAAGGGGTTCCTGGACGACCTGGGCGTGGAGATCATGTCCAAGGCCGTCGACGGGCTGGCCGCGCCCCGCCCCGCGTCGGACGGCACGCCGGATCCGCGGCCGCCCAAGGTTCGCCGCGGCCAGGCACTGGTGGAAGCGCTGCGCCGGTTCCTGGACGTCGGGTTCGCGCCCACCCAGGGCGGCCAACGCCCACACGTCACCGTCACCATGGACCTGGACGCCTTGCGCGGCCGGCTCGGTACCGCGGTGCTGGACCACGGCGGACCGATCACCGCCGCGCAG
>DASQFG010000675.1:0-3548 GCA_035633315.1 Nakamurella sp.
TCCAGTCGTTCGAGATCACCAACCTGATCGACCTACGCAACGATTTCAAGGTCAAGAACAAGCTGGTCTTCCTGACCAGCGCGACCGGTGCGCCGTACGACCTGTCCAGCACGGGCGACCCGCGCACCTACGCGGACCTGATCACGCCGGCCGGGCTGGCCTGGCTGGCGAAGACCGTGAACGGCATCGGCCCGGAAAAGATCCAGGTCATCCCACGTGACCCCACCGGCAACCTCGGCACGCCCACCACCCTGGTCAAAGACGCGCACCGGGCAAGGCTCCTTGTTCATCCCTACACCTTCCGCGCCGAGAACAACTTCCTGCCCACCAACCTCAAGGTCGGGACCGAGCCGTCGGATTACGGCCGCATCCTGGACGAGATGACCGCGTACCTGAACACCGGCATCGACGGGTTCTTCACCGATCAGGCCGATATCGGGGTACTCGCCCGGGATCAGTTCGTCGCCGCACACTGACTGTTGCGGCCGCGCCCAGCGCAGGAACTCCCTCAGTACGACTGGTCACCGCCGGGCGGGGCGACCCGCACCCCGCCCGGCGGCGACCTGACTGTCCAGCCTTGCCGGCCCGACGACGACCAATGCCCGGGCGGGTTCGTCGCTGGTCACCACGAAGCCGTGCGGCTGGTCTCGCGGCACGAAGACGAAGCTGCCCGATCCGGCCGTCCAGTGCTCGTCACCGCAGAATCCGCGCACCACGCCCGCCAGAAGGTACGGCATCTCGTCCTCGCCGTCGTGCACATGCGGCGGAACGGTCAGCCCACTGGGATAGGTGCTTTCCATCACCGCGAGCTGACCGACCGTGTCCGCGCCGCGAGCCTTCATCACAATCCGGGCACCGTGCCAGTCGAGGCATCCCCGCCTCCGGCGGGGAGTGTGTAGCCGCCCATCCGTTGACCGTAGCGCCGCAACGAAGGGCGGCGCTTGGATGCTGGGCCGGGCGTTTGCGCCCGATCGCCACCCTGACATCTGGGACCGTTCAGGACGGGGCGACAGTCCGCACATTCACCGGGGCCGTCGACGCATCGGGTCAACGGCCTCTGCGGTCAGCCTGCCGAAACCGCTGCCGACGGCCCGCTGCAACAGCCCACCGAAATCTCACCATCGCCGTCGTCTGCGCGAACGGCTCCGCCGCCCAGCAGGCGCGTCACCGCACTGAGCGCCGGTGGGTTGCGGTGCGGCGCATCAGGTCTCGTCCACCCGGCGACGCACCTCGTCGCGGTCCACACCCAGCGCATCGAGGAGGTCGGCGGCTGGATCGGGATGCTGCAGGGACAGCACCGACAGCAGCACGTGCTGCGGGCCGAGCCGCTCCCCCTTGGCCCGCGTGCGCAGGCCGGTGAACACCGCCTTGGCCGACGGGCTGAGCATCAGCCGTTCCTTGCGCCAGCCGGTCAGCGGCGTATCCAGCACCGGGATGTCGATGCCGACCGATGCCAGCGCCTGCCGGTCCAGTTCCACCAGCGCGCCGCGCACGGTGGACAGGTCCACCCCGAGAGCGCGCGCCGTCACCGAATCCTCGTCCTTCAACAATGCCAGCAGCAGGTGGTCGCTACCGATCCGGCGGTCCCCGCGACGCCTGGCTTCGTCCGTGGCGTCAAGCACCACGCGACCCATTCCGGTGTTCTGTTTCGTGGCGAACACGAGCGCTCACTCACCTTCCGTATTTCGCATGGACCGATTGGCGGGTGATCCCCAGCGCGTCGCCGATCTGCTGCCAGGACCAGCCCTGCCGCCGAGCCAGCGCGACCTGGTCGGCCTCCACCTGCACGGCCAGCCGGCGCAGGGCCAGGACGGCCCGCAGCCCGATCGCTGGGTCGTCCGACGCCAGCACCGACGACAGTTGGTTGATCTCCATGTTGTCAGTCTGCACTGACAACAGGAGGTTGTCAATCCAAACTGACGACCGATCGCTGAAGGCTGGATCATTGCGTGCTGGAAGGGGCCTACCCCGCAGCGTCGGCGCACATCCCGCCGGTGGCGATGGCGACGGTCAACGCGCCGTCGGC
This sequence comes from Nakamurella sp., assembly GCA_035633315.1. Lineage (GTDB taxonomy): Bacteria > Actinomycetota > Actinomycetes > Mycobacteriales > Nakamurellaceae > Nakamurella. The sequence continues at coordinate 2,027 of DASQFG010000675.1, forward strand.
CCAACCGAATTCGGCGACCGGAAAGTTGCGGCGCACCAACGTCATCAGACCCCTGTTGTCCGGCAGTACGCTGCCCACCAGCCGGCCGATTCCTGCTTGGCACGCCTCGGCGGACAACTGGCGGAGCAGCAGCAGTCCGATCCCGCGGCCCTGCCAGTCGTCGACGACCTCGATCGCGACCTCCGCCTCGGTGACCGCGCCGACACCCGTCCCGGCGGCCCGCATGTACCGGGCGATACCCACCGGACGCCACCTGTCCGGCTCACGCACCTCGGCGAGCAACGCGCGGTGACGGACGCCGTCGAGATCGAGCAGGACGCGTTCCATGGCGACGGTCAATCGCGACGCGCCCGCGTGGAAGCGCAGGTACCGGCTCGACGGCGAGAGCGCGCCGAAGACCTCGTGCAGCGCGTTGCTGTCGACCGGGCTCATGATCCGCGTGCGAACCTGTCCGACCGCGGGCGCCCCCCGACCGCGCCCGCGCCGACGCGCGATGAATTCCGCCCACTGCATGCTGCGTTCCTCCGCTCGCGCCCAGAATGGAAACAGCCGAATACGTCGGCAACCCGCCGACGGGCGGTTGTCACCGTCCGGCCCACGGAGAAGGATCCGGCCCCGAGGGGCCCCGAACTCGGAGAGAGCCTGGAGATCTGGTCCAGAACTATCCAGGAGCGGGATGCGACCATGTCGCCAGTCATTTTTCGCAGCGGCCGGAGGAACGGATGCGATTCGAGTTCGCCGATTGCACGGTCGACCTCGACGGCCTGCAACTGCGGCGCGGCGGCGTTCGAGTTCACCTCGAGCCGCAGGTGTTCGACGTGCTCGTCTACCTGCTGCTCCATCGGGACCGGGTGGTGCCGAAAGCCGAGCTGTTGGAACAGGTCTGGGGTGATCAGTTCGTCAGCGAGTCGGCGCTGACCAGCAGGATCATGGCGGCCAGGCGGGCGGTGCACGATGACGGCCGAGGGCAGCGGATCATTCGCACGGCCTTCGGCCGCGGGTATCAATTCGTCGCCGAGGTTCGCGAGTCGGTGTCGGACCCTGTGCCTCCGGCAGTGGGCGCGGCTCCGTCGGTCACGACCGTGGAACAGGACATCCGGTTCTGCCGGACTCCGGACGGCACCCGCATTGCGTACGCCATCGCGGGCCGCGGTCCGTTCCTGGTGAAAGCAGCGAACTGGATGACGCATGTGGATTATGACGCGGAGAACACAGTCTGGCGACATTGGGTCGGCGACCTGTCCCGGACCTTCACCCTGGTGCGGTATGACGAACGCGGCTGCGGAATGTCGGACTGGAACGTCGACCGTATCGATTTCGAGGCCTGGGTCGACGACCTTTCGGTGGTGGTCGACGAGCTCGGGCTCGATCGTTTCCCGTTGCTCGGCGTCTCGCAGGGCGCCGCGGTGGCGGTGGCTTTCGCGGCCCGGTACCCGGAGCGGGTCAGCGCACTCGTGCTCTACGGCTCCTATGCGCGCGGCCGGATGAGCCGCGCGGACTCGCCGGAGGCGCGGCAGGAGGC
>DASQFG010000676.1:0-8152 GCA_035633315.1 Nakamurella sp.
AGCGATGCACGTGGACTGCGATCAGTGTGCGGTGCGAGGCAGGGCCTGCAGTGGGTGTGTGGTGACGGTGCTGCTGGGCTCGACGCCGGAGGGCGTCGAATGGGACGAAACCGAGCGTGCCGCGTTGGGTGTGCTGGCCGACTCCGGTCTGGTTCCGCCACTGAGGCTGGTGCCGACCCATAGCCAGCGCACACGGGCGGCGGGCTGACCGGTGTCATGCAAGCGCGCGGCACCGGCGCAGCACAGCCGTTGTTAGCAAAACGGCAGTGCGCGGTGGCATACGGCTAACGGGCGTTCGGGAACCACGGCGGCGTTGTGAATTCCTGGGCCGGATGGGTCAATGGGCACCGGCGGGGTTCGCGGGCGATTGACGAAGCGGCTGGCCGGGGTGTGGATCCGGGCTTGCGGCAGTGGCCAGATGCCGCTGAACGGGTGAACGACGCGGTATTCATGCCCCGAACGGGGGCGCCCATTTGGATGGCGACGGTGTCCGGCCCGGACGTCGCCGTCGTTACGTTGGGTTCGCTCGTGTTACCGAGTGTTGCGATGCCACCCGTTGGAGGTATCCGTGAAGGTCGCAGCGGTAGCCGCCGGAGCGGACGGGTGAGCAATATCACCGATTCGTAGAACTTGGGCGACCTGGCTGGACTCAAGCGTGTCCGTCTCGTAACCTTGCTGTGACCGTGGATCGTCATCACCATTCGGGTGTACGGGCAGGGCCACCGCCGAATCGACGTGATTGAAAGCGTCGAACCGGGGAACCAGGTTTCTTGAATGGGGTGAATCCCCTGGGCCGGCGCCCGTGCGTCGCCGATAACCAGGGGTAGGGCTACTTCCCGGCCCGAATCCGTCAGCTAACCCGGTAGGCGGCTAGAGGAAGGTACGCCTGCCGTGGCGACGTGCGATATCAGCGAGCGCTCTACAACCCACCGGATCGCTCCGCATCGCTTCAAGATCATGATCGCCGGCACCGTCGCGGCGCTGGGTCTGAGCCTGATCGCCGCCATGCCGGCGGTGGCCGATCCGACCAACCCCACCACTTCCGATGAGGCTCAACAGGCGTGGCTGGACAGCTCTCACCGTGCTGAGGCGCTGAACGACCAGGTCCTCTCCGCCCAGGAGAGCGAGCAGGCCGCAACGGCCGCCGCCGCCGCGGCGGCCGACCACGTCACCCAGGCCAAGCAGGCCGTCGACGCCGCGCAGGCCACGGCGACCACCGCCGATACGGCCGCCGCGAGCTACCAAGAGAGGCTGAACGCCTTCGCCAACGCGAGCTTCCGTGGCGCTCGGATGGACCAGCTCGGCGTGTTGCTGACCGCGGACTCCGCGGACGATTACCTCGACCAGGTGTCCTCGCTCGATCGGGTCGCGGCGGACACCCAGCAGACGCTGGATGAAGCGCTGGCGGCCAAGACTGCTGCGCAGCAGGCCAAGGCTGACGCCGATGCCGCGCGGGCCACCGCCGAGAAGGCGAAGACCGACGCGGACGCCGCGTGGGTGGCCGCCCAGCAGGCGACCGCCGACGTCACCGCACGCAAGGGCGCGCTGGTCGCCGAGGCCGCGCGTTACCGGCAGATCGCCGACTCGCTGTCCGAGCAGGAGCGGCAGGCCGCGTTCGCCGCCGCCGAACAGGCCAACGCGGCGGCCAACCAGGCCGCGGCGGCCGCGCCCGCGGCGGCCAACCGCTCGCGCACGGATGCCGTCCAGCAGGAAGCCGCGGCTCCGTCCGCCGCCGGCGACGCTCCCGCAAGCGACTCTGCGCCGGCCGCCGCGGACCCGGCGCCGGCACCGGCGGGCAACTCCGCCGCCGCCACCGCGGTCGCGGCCGCGCTGTCCAAGGAAGGTGCCGCGTACGTCTACGGCGCCGCCGGTCCGAACGCGTTCGACTGCTCGGGGCTCACCTCGTGGGCGTGGGCCCAGGCCGGTGTCTCGATTCCCCGGACATCCAGCGGTCAGGGCGGCCTCCCCGTGGTGTCCCTGAGCGAGCTGCAGCCGGGTGACCTGGTGACCTACTACTCGCCGGTCAGCCACGTCGCGATGTATATCGGTGGCAACCAGGTGATCCATGCTTCGACCGAGTCACGCCCGGTGTACATCACCGCGGTCAGCGGAGCCGGTCCGAACCCGGTCGGGCACCGGGTCGGCTGACACCGCCTCGGCTGATGCCGGGTTGACGCTGGTGTGGGCTGGCGCCGGCTGACCTGGGGCGGCGTGCCGGTCGCCGTCCACGCGGCGCGGTCGGCCAGCTGGCTCTCCACAGCTCTCCACAGCACAGCTCTGATCGCTGGTTCACCAATCCCAGATCGCCGATGCGGACCTGCCGGGGGACGCATCGGCCATCTGTCATGCTCTGGGGACCTCGCTCCCAGCAGAAGGGTGGATCCCACCTCCGTGCGGCGGACATTGCTGGTGACGAACGACTTTCCGCCTCGGACGGGCGGCATCCAGTCCTACGTGCAGTCGCTGGCCGAGCGCCTTCCCCCCGACGACATGGTCGTGTACGCGCCCTCGTGGCTCGGCGACACGGTCTTCGACGCGCAGCAACGGTTCAAGGTCTTCCGGCACCCCGGCTCGCTGATGCTGCCCGGCGAGGCGGTGCGCCGGCGGACCATCGAGTTGATCCGTGAGCAGCGGATCGAGGCGGTCTGGTACGGCGCGGCCGCTCCGCTCAGCCTGATGACTCCGCGTCTCCGGCCGGAGGGAATCGTGCGGACCGTGGCGTGCACGCACGGGCACGAGGTGGGCTGGTCCATGCTGCCCGGCCCGCGACGGGCGCTGGGCAGGATCGGTCGCTCCAACGACGTCATGACCTTCGTCAGCCGGTACGCCCGGCGCCGGATCGCGTCCGCGCTCGGCCCGATGGCGGCACTGGAATACCTCCCGCCGGGCGTGCGGACCAGCACCTTCCGGCCCGACCCGGTGGCCAGGCGCAAGATGCGTGACGCCTATGGGCTGCGAGGTTCGCGGGTGTTGCTGTGCGTATCGCGGTTGGTGGCCCGCAAGGGCCAGGACACCCTCATCCGCGCGCTGCCCGCGGTGCGCGCGCGGATTCCCGATGTGATGCTGATGATCGTGGGCGACGGACCCTACGCACGGCGGTTGCGCGGCATCGCAACGCATCTGGGCGTCGATGACCGGGTGGTGTTCACCGGCGGTGTGCCATGGTCCGACCTGCCGGCGCTCTACGCCGCCAGCGACGTGTTCGCCATGCCGTGCCGCACCCGCGGCTCCGGGTTGGACGTCGAGGGCCTCGGGATTGTCTTCCTCGAGGCGCAGGCCAGCGGGCTGCCGGTCATTGCCGGCCGGTCCGGTGGCGCTCCGGAGACGGTCCGCCCCGACCGCACCGGACTGCTGGTCGACGGTCGTGATATCAGCCAGATCGCCGACGCGGCGGCCGGGCTGCTCGCCGACGCCGACCGTCGCCGGGAGTGGGGCGCGGCGGGGCGCGCCTGGGTGCAGAGCGCATGGAACTGGGATTCCTCCGCGGCGCGCTTGGCCGAACTGCTCTCCGGCTGACCGGAAGCCTGAGGCACGGGCCAGCGCCGATGGGTGGACGCCCGGCCGAGGTGAACGGACCGCGCCGACGTCAACCGGTGGTGACCGCAGGGGGGCCGAGACGAGGCCTGACGTCATCTAACGGGTGAGTTCGCTCACAGCGCGTCAGCAATCTGAGCGTGGACAACGTTGTCGAGCCCGTTTCGGGGGGGTGACGCTGGCCGGGACGATTGCGACTGTCCGTGTCCTTCTCGTAATCTCAACGAGACCTTGGAACGTGGCCGCCAGTCGGGCGGTCCGCCGGGTCACCGCCGAATCGATGCCAACGCATCGAACCGGGGAACCAGGTTTTTGAATGGGGTGAATCCCCCGGGATCGGCGCTGCCCGCGCGTCGCCGGTCACCGAGGGTAGGGCTTGTCCTGGCCCGAATCCGTCAGCTAACCCGGTAGGCGGCAAGGATGAAGGGCGCGCCTGTCCGGTGACGACGCACAACTATGGCTACCTGCTGCGCCGAAGCAGCGGTGATAACGCCCCGGGCAGCCGGATTTCACCGAGCCCCGTTCCCAGCCGTGGCTCCAGTACCGGGGGTGCCCGCCGCGGCGGTACCGGTGTTTCGCGGCCCGCCGCAGTGATCCTCGCGGCCGCGGCGCTCGCATTCGGACTCGTCCCGGCCCACCCGGCTGCCGCCGATCAAGCCGTCCCTCCGCCGGCCGCGGCAGCGCCGCCGGCCGCGGCAGCGCCGCCCGCTCCGGCGCCTGCAGCGCCTGCAGCGCCGGCCGCTCCGGCGTCGTTAGCACCTGTCATTCCGGCCGCGCCGGCCAGTGCGGATGCCGCCAAACAGGCGTGGATCGACGCAGCCCGCCGGGCGGAGACCTACAACGAACAGGTGCTGGCGGCCCAGGCGGCCGTGGATGCCGCGAAGGCGACCGCTGCCGGGAAGGCGGCGGCGGTGCGGGCCGCTGCCCAGGCGACCGCCGCCGAGCAGCAGAAGGTCGCCGCGGCCGACGCCGTGGTGGCCGCCTACCGGGCCAAGGTGGACGCCTTCGCCAATGCCAGCTTCCGGGGCGCGCGGCTGACCGACCTGTCCGTCCTGCTGACCGCGGCATCGCCCGAGGACTACCTCGACCAGGTCTCTTCGCTCAGCCTGATTGCCGATGAACAGCACACCACCCTGACCGACGCGCTGGCCGCCCGGAAGACCGCCGCCGACGCGCGGGCCGCCGCCCAGGCCGGCCAGGACGAGGCGCAGCAGGCCCAGGATCCGGCCGACCGGGCCGAGGCCGCGGCCGAGCAGGCGCGGGCCGACCTGGACACCGGCAAGGCCCAGCTGGACGCCGAGATCGCCGTCTACCAGCTCGCCTACGCTCAACTGTCCACCGCGGACATCATCGCCGCGACGGCGGACGCCGAGGCCGCCAACCAGGCCGCGGCGGCGCAGGGCCGGCAGGCCGAGCAGGCCGCTCAGCGCAGCCGCTCGGGGCTGGCCGACGATGCTCCGCCGGTGGAGTCCGGGCCCGAGTTCGCCGCCTGGTCGGCGCGGCACGCACCGAGCGTGCAGGCCGGCATCGCGGTGACGGCCGCGCTCAGCCGGCAGGGCCTGCCGTATGTCTGGGGTGCCGTCGGACCCGACAGCTTCGACTGCTCGGGTCTGGTGTTGTGGGCCTGGCAGCAGGCGGGCATCGGAATCCCGCGGAACAGCGCCGCGCAAGCCGACGGTCTGCCGGAGATCCCAGTGGACCAGCTTCAGCCCGGCGATCTGGTCACCTTCTACTCACCGATCAGCCACGTCGGCATGTACGTCGGCAGCGGCCTGGTGCTGCACGCCTCGATGCCGGGCGTGCCGATCAAGGTGGTACCGCTGGCCGCCGCCGGGCCGAACCCGGCCGGGCACGCGGTCAACCGGTAGGGCGACGCGGGCCGGCCGGACCCGGAGCGGTGACCGCCGATTACCGTGACGTCCGTGCGCGTCTCGTTCGTCTCCGACATCCACGGCAACATCGCTGCACTGCGCGAGGTGGCCCGGCGGGCCGAACAGCTCGTCGTGCTGGGTGACCTCGTGGACTACGTCGATTACTGGGAGCCGTCAGCGGGCATCCTCGGCCGGGTCTTCGGCGAGCAGAAGGTGCGGCAGTTCATCGCGCTGCGGGTGGCCGGGGATTTCCTGCAGTTGCGTGAGTTCAACCGCGGGCTGTGGGAATCCACCGATGATCCGGTCGGCGTCCTCACCGACGTGGTGGCCGCGCTGTACCGGGACGTGCTCGCGGCGGTGCCGTCGTCCACGCTGCTGACGTTGGGCAATGTCGACGTGGCCGCGGTGTGGAATGACGTCGCCGGCTCGCAGCTCCCGTACCGGGACGCCGAGGTCGTCCAGATCGCAGGCCGCACCATGGGTTTCGTGGCGGGTGGGTCCGCCCGGCCGGGTGCGGTGTTCCACCCGCCGGATCACGCCTGGCAACCGCTCGTCCGTTCGGCGATGGACTATCAAGCCGCGGTCCAGGCGCTCGGGCCGGTCGACATCCTGTGCTCGCACGTGCCGCCCGGTATCGCGGAGCTGCGCTACGACGTGGTGCCCGCGCGGATGGAGATGTACGGCCCTGGCCTGCGCGAGGCCATCGACGCGCACGTCCCGGCGCTGGCGGTGTTCGGGCACGTCCACCAGCCGTTGAGCCGGCGGACCCGCCGTGGCCGCACCGAATGCGTCAACGTCGGCCATTTCCAACGTTTTCCACGGCCCTTCGACGTGTACCTGGGCTAGCCACCCGGACGGCCCCCCGCCCGCTTCCGCAACCGGGCATACCGGCCCGGGGCGGTGAGTACCGGGCGGGCCGCCCAGGTGGCGGCCGGGTATGACGAATCCGCTCCGGCGGGTGCGCAGCCGACACCCCGCGACCTGGGTAGCCTTCCACCCATGGCTACACCTTCTTCGCAGTCGCTGATCATGGCTGCCGACCCCGCCTCCATCATGGACGTGATCGCCGACTTCGACGCTTACCCGGAATGGACCGGCTCGGTCAAGAGCACTCACATCACCGATCCCGGTGACGGGCACCGTCCGGCGCAGGTCCGCCTGACGATGGATGCCGGTCTGCTCAAGGACACCTACGAACTGGCCTACGACTGGGCCCCCGATGGCATGGCGGTGTCCTGGACCCTGGTGTCCGGGCAGCTGCAGAAGGCGCAGGAGGGCTCGTACGTGCTCCGCGCCGTCCCGGACGGCACCGAGGTGACCTACACCCTGATGGTCGACCTGGCCGTGCCGATGATCGGTATGCTGCGCCGCAAGGCCGAGCGGGTCATCCTGGACACCGCGCTGAAGGAGCTCCGCAAGCGGGTCGAGGTCGGGTGAGCTCGGGGGTTCGGCCGGGCACCAGGATCGCGCTGCACACCGGCAAGGGCGGGGTCGGAAAGACCACCATCTCCGCCGCGACGGCGGTGGCCTGCGCGGAACGGGGGTCACGCACGCTGCTCGTGTCGACCGATCCGGCCCACTCGGTGGCCGATGTGCTGGCAGTGCAGGTCGGCGCGGATCCGACCCCGGTCGACGACGTCCCCGGGCTCTGGGCAGCCCAGGTCGACACCCGCGGCAGGTTCGAGCAGAGCTGGTCGCAGATTCGCAGCTACCTGGTCGGCGTGCTGGCCGCCCGCGGCATGGCCGAGGTGCAGGCCGAGGAGCTGACCGTGCTGCCGGGTGCCGAGGAGATCGTCGCGCTGCTGGAACTGCGCCGGCTGGCCGAATCCGGCGACTTCGACGTGATCGTCGTCGATTGCGCGCCCACCGGCGAGACGCTGCGCCTGCTCGCCCTGCCCGAGACCATCGGCTTCTACGCCCAGCGACTGATGGGCGCACCTCATCGGGTGCTGCGTAGCCTCGCCGCCAGCTTCACCGGGACGCCCGGTTCGGTGCCGAACGCGGCGGTGCGGGACGCCTTCGGCGAGCTGCTGACCGAGCTGATGGCGGCCCGCACATTGCTGGCCGATCCGGAGGTCACCGGGGTGCGGTTGGTGCTCACTCCGGAGCGGGTGGTGATCGCTGAGGCCCGCCGGCTGTTCACGGCGCTGTCGCTGTACGGGTTCACCGTCGAGGCCGCGATGGTCAACCGGGTGTTGCCGCCCAATGCCGGCGGCGAGTTCCTGCGCCGCCAGCGCGAGGCGCAGCGTGAGGCGCTGGTCCAGGTCGCAGAGTCGTTCGAAGGTATGACGATCCGGCATGCCCCGATGATTCCCGGCGAACCCGTTGGTGTGCAGGCGCTTTCTGCGTTCGCCAAGGTCGTCTTCGGGGACGCGGATCCGCTCGCGTCCACCGGTCACTCGATCGGTATCGACGTCGAGGGCGCCGACGGGCAGTACGTGCTCGCGCTCCCGCTGCCGCTGGTGCAGCGGGGTGATCTGACGCTGTCGCGATCGGCCGACGACCTGGTGGTGACGGTCGGCGACGTCCGCCGCCGGATCTCGCTGCCGTCCGTGCTGCGTCGGTGCACCGTCAGCGGAGCCCGATTCGATCACGGCCGGCTGCTGATCGAGTTCGACGCCGACCCTGACCAGTGGCCGCAGAGCCTGCGCGAATCGGTGTTGTCCGAGGTGACCGAACCGATGGTGGGCACCGCGTGACGCCCTCCGGTGCCGGCCCGACCGACCGAAGCGGTCCGACCGACGCCG
>DASQFG010000677.1:0-11856 GCA_035633315.1 Nakamurella sp.
TCATCGACTGGGCCGACGGGTCGATACCGCTGAGCACCAGGCCGTGGTCGGTGTCGCTGAGCAGGTACGTCACGTCCCACTCGATGCATTCGGCTGGCAGCGTCGGCGGCGCCAGTTCGACGGACTGCTCGGAGGTGAACAGGATCCGCGCCCGCAGGGGGTCGTCGGACACCGCCGTCACCATGAAATTCGAATCGACACTGCTGGAGTACTCCTTGGCCCACCGCTGCGGATCCTGTACCGAGGATTGCGACGCGGCGACAGAGCGGACCCAGGAGGCATAGTCACGATTGTTGATGGAATCAAAATAGCCCTGCAACGCGCCGCTGATCTCCTGAGCGCGCGGATGCTGGCCGGCGCCGGCGGTGACTCGGATCGATCGATCCTCGGTCGGGCCGGCCGAATAGTCGACGGCCTGGGTCGAGGATGCGATCGGACTGTCCACTCGCTGACGGCCGAGGGCCCACGCGGCGGCCGCCCCTGCGGCCAGGATGACGATCAACAGGGTCGACAGCAGCACTGTCACCCTCCGGCCGGTCAGCCGCATTCCTTCGATCACCTCTCGCGTCTTCGTACCCCGAAAGGTCGACGTACCGCGGCCGGTCGGGTTGCCCGGAAGGGTCAGCTTCGGGTAACGAGGGGACGTGAGTTCCCTCTCACTGATCTCACCCCGATCTCACCCGACCTGGTGCAACCAGGTGACGGGGGTGCCCTCACCGGCCCGCCGGTAGGGCTCCAACTCGGCGTCGATATTCGTGCCGAGTAGTTCCGCCAGCCGGTGCTGAGCGGCATCCAGGCTGGTCGCGGCGCTGATCAGCGAGCGAAGCTGGTCCTCGCCGACCATCACGTCGCCGTTGGCCGAGATCGCCGCGCGCCAGACGCCACGACCGGGGACATGACAGATCCGTTCGCCGTCGACACCGGCGCTGGGTTCTTCGGTGACTTCGAATCGGAGCATGGGCCACGCCTTCAGGGCGTTGGCAAGGCGGCCGCCCGTCCCTGGCCTACCTGCCCAGCTGACGTCGGCACGCAACGACCCCGGGGCGGCGGGTTGCTCTGTCCAGGACAGTGTCACCCGACCCCCGGTCACACCGGAGATCGCCCACTCGACGTGCGGACAGATCGCCGCGGGTGCCGAATGCACGAACACCACACCACGGGTCACTACCATCCACCTCCGCTCGCGCTCCATCGTCTTCCCCAACGTGGAGGTCGCGGCGAACCGGCAATCCGCGCCGAAACGCGGTCGATCCGTGCTGCGTGTGTAGTTGTGTGGCCATTGTGCACTGTGTGACGGCCCCAGCGCCAGCGTCCGGCGGTGCGAGCAGCGGAAATCTTGCGCCTACGGCGGCACTGCGGCCCGCGGGCTAGCGATCACCGGCGATCACCGGCGCCGATCGGATGCACGAGTGCGAGATCAGTGGGCAATCAGTCGGCGATCAGTGGGCGATCAGTGAGCGTGGTGGGAGCCCGCATCCGTCCAGAGCGGCTGTCCGGGTTCGGTCGGGGTCCACGCGCCCGACGAGCGCGAGTCCTTGCCGAGCAGCGGCCCGGCAACGGCTAGGAGCAGCAGAATCATCACGATCACGAGTGCGGTCATGTCTCAACTGTGGACTCGGAAATATCCGATGTCCATCTGTTTGTTCTTCCGGGAATGCGTAAGATGGACTGCATGATTGATGTGCGGAAGCTGGAGATCCTCAGCGAGCTCGACCGGTGCGGGACGATCGCCGCGACGGCCGCCGCCGTCCACCTGACCCCGTCAGCGGTCTCCCAGCAACTGGCCGCACTGTCCCGGGAGGCCGGCACGCCGATGCTCGAACCGGACGGCCGCCGGGTTCGGCTCACCGAAGCGGCGGCGCTGCTGCTCAGCCACGCGCATCAGATCTTCACCCACATGGAGCACGCCGAGTCGGACCTCGCCGCGTTCCGTCGCGGTGACGCCGGCACGGTACGGCTGGGCACGTTCAGCTCCGCGATCAAGGCGATCGCCGTGCCGGTGGTGACGGCCATGGCGCTGACGTCCCGGCTGCGGCTGGAGATCCGCGAGGTGGAGCCGGAGAACGCGATCGGCGCACTGCTGGCCCGGCACGTCGACGTGGCGGTGACGATGGCCAGCGGCGAGTTCCTGCTCGGGCACGACGATCCGCGCATGCAGTCCGAGCACCTGCTCGACGACGTCATGGACGTCGCGCTGCCGTTCGGGCACCCACTGGCGGAGGAGTCCGAGATCGATCTGGCCGACCTGCGGGAGGCCGACTGGATCCTGGCCACGCCGGGAGTGCCGTGCTGGCGGATCACCCGGGACGCCTGCGAACGCGCCGGGTTCCTGCCGCGGGTGCGGCATTACGCGGACGAGTTCGTCGGGGTGGTCGGGCTGATCGCCGCCGGTCACGGGGTGAGCCTGCTCCCCAGGCTCGCCCAGCCGGAATTCGTCGACGAGGCAATGGTGCTGCGGCCGGTGTCCGGAGTCAGCCCGGTGCGCCGGATCGGAGCGCAGATCCGCTCGGGTACGGCCGAGCAGCCGCACATCGCACCGGTGCTCACCTCGCTGCGCCGGGCGGCCGCGGACGTCGCGGACGGTCCGCTGGAATGCCGGCCGGCACTGCAACGGGCACGGGTTCCGGTGGTGTCCACCGCCTGACCGCGCGCTGCAAGGTCCGCCCTGACGGTCCGGCAGGACGGTCCGGCAGGACGGTCCGGCAGCGTGGTCCGCCAGTATGGTCCGCTCGGCATGGTCCGATCATCGGCGGCCCGGACTCACCGGATCGCTTGGCATGGTCCGATCATCGGCGGCCCGGACTCGCCGGATCGCTTGGCGCTCAGCCGATGTCGGCCACGTGGACGATGTTGGCGACGTCGTCCTTCTCGGCGGAAGGCTGCGCCGAGAACCAGGCGTCCAGGATCTCGCCCAGCACGGGCTCCGAGGTCATCCGCAGGGACAGAGCCAGCACGTTCGCGTCGTTCCACCTGCGCGCGCCGGCCGCCGTCGCCGCGTCCAGGCAGAGCGCGGCGCGCACACCGGGCACCTTGTTCGCCGCGATGGAGGCGCCGGTCCCGGTCCAGCAGCACACCACGGCCTGCTCCGCGCGGCCCTCGGCGACGTCACGCGCGGCGGTCTCCGAGGCCCATGCCCACCCCGCCCGCTCGCCCGGAGCCAGCGCGCCGTGCTCGCGCACCTGATGACCGCGGCCCCGCAACTGCTCGAGCAGGGCGCCGGCGATACCGGTGTCCTCGTCAGCGGAGACGGCGATCAGCATCGGGTCACCGTACCCTCGACGGACACTGCTCCTAGTTGGCCGGGAGGATCCGCCGTGGCAACCACCCTGATCGCGTTGATCCGCGGCATCAACGTCGGACCGAGCAAGCGGGTCGCGATGGCCGATCTGCGCGAACTGTTGACCGGGCTCGGCTACGCGGACGTCCGCACCCACTTGCAGAGCGGCAATGCGGTGTTCTCCACCGGCGCGAAGGCTGCCACGGTCGCGGCGGAGATCGAGGACGCGCTGGCCGACAAGGTGGGCGTGCGCGCATCGGTGGTGGTGCGCACCGGCCGTCAGCTGGCCGCGGCGGTGGCCGCCGACCCGCTGGGGGAGATTGCGGACAACGGATCGCGGCACTTCCTGGGCTTCCTGTCCGCCGAGCCGGACCCCACCAAGGTGGCGGCCGTGCCGGAACTGGGCGATGACGCCGACACTGCTCCGGACGTGGTGCGCCTAGTCGGCGACCACCTGTACCTCTGGTGCCCCAACGGGATCCTCAAGGCCACGTTCAGCAAGGTCGACTGGGACCGCAAGCTCGGCGTCGTGGTGACCATGCGGAACTGGAACACCGCCACCAAGCTCGCCGGGCTCTCCGGCGCCTGACCCTTTGTGGCGCGGATCATCATCGCGAGCGCGGATGAACTGGATGACTCGCGTCACCTGACGGGCCGTTTCGGTTTGGGTTCTGGAGTGGTGAGGGTCGGGACGATGCTGCTTGTGGGGTGTTGCTGACGTCCCTGCCTTCGGCGCGGGTGCTTCGGATAGGCGGCGCACCCCGCGCCTGCCCCCCTCGGCCCCGGACCTACCCGGTGTTGGGGTAGGTCGCGGGGGTGAGGTGGCCGGTGCTGATGGCTTTGAACAGGTTGTGCACGGCGCCGTGGAAGTTCCATTCGGCGGCTGCTCGGATCAGTCCTCGGCCGGTGAACCGGCGGAATCCGAGGTTGTGTTTCCCGTGCCCGAACGGTGTTTCGGCGATATGGCTGCGTTGCCGGTAGGTTGCGATGCCCTCCGGTGTGCGGAGCCGGTGACCCATTGCCTCGATGGGGTCCGTGGTGTCCGGTGGTGGTCCTTGCTCGGGGTTGGTGCGGGCGTCGAGTTCCACCGCGTACGCCTTGCCGACCGCGATGAGCCGGTCGGGGCCGGGGGCGGTGAGGTTTTCCGCGGACAGGTACCCGGCGTCGGACACCATGATCCCGATCCCGGTGCCGGTGGGTCGGTGCTGGTCGATCAGCTCGGCGGCCTTGACCGCAGCGTCGGTCATCTGAATGTAGGTGATCACATCGGACGGGTTGTTGTTCACGCTGACCGCGATGATCAGCCCATCGGTGCTGGTCACGGCCTGACAGTTGTAACCCTGCAGCCACCCGCCACCACGGAGCGGCATCATCCGCGATTCCGGGTCGGTGGTATTTCGGACCCGCCGGGACTTGGCCTGCGCCGCGTCCCGCTTCGCCTGCCTCGCCTCGGCCTTCGCCAACCGGGCCCGGCACCTGATGACCCCCTGGTGCTGCTCGACCGGTCTGGGCAGCCGTCCCCAGTTCCTGGTCCCGGCCGCTTCCGCGGCCCGCCGGCGCCGCCAGTAATCGGCGATGAATTCCTCGCGTTCGGCGATCGCCCGGGCCAGCCGGTCCCGGGCGATCTGGACGTCCACCCCGGGCGGGGGCCGGCTACCTTGCACGGTGTGGCCGCTCTCGCGGAGCGCGAGGTAGGCATCGCCCTTCGCTTTCGCCGCCGCCTGTTCCGCGTCTTTCTCGGCCTGCAGATCGGCAAGCGCGGCCGCGATCCGGATCTCCCGTGATGACGGGTCCACCGCGTCCGGGGGCACCTGATCCCCCCGGTCGTCCGGGCCGAACAGGTCATCGTCGGCGGCATCAGCGGCGGCGTGTTCCGCGGCCGCTTCCCGGGCCGCCGCCCGCGCCGCGACGGCAGCAGCCGCCTGCCGGTCCCGCTCGTCCTGACCGGCCTTGACCAGGCCCTCCTCGGTGCGGTTCGCCGACATCGAGGCGTTACTGCCGATCTTCACCCCGTCCAGCGCGACAACCCCCAACCCGGCCATCCCCAACGTCGCGCACAGGATCAGGACCTGCTCGAACACCGATTCCATCGAGGCAGCAGCCTCCGCCCGGAACCGGGAGATCGTCACATGATCCGGTACATCACCAGCGCAGATCACCCGGAACGCGACGTCCTGCTCACAGGCCCGCTCGATCCGACGCGAAGACCGCACACCCTGCGCCCACGCCCACATCAACAGGGTCAGCAGCATGTCCGGGTGATACCCAGCCCGGCCGACCCCACCTGTCCGGCGATGCGCATGCACCGCGGACGTGTCCAGCTGCCCGACCGCCGCGATCACCAACCACACCGGATGATCCGCCGGCAACCACTCCCGCATATCCGGCGGCATCAGAAACTGCTGATCCCGGTCCACCGGTCGATAACCCTTGGCCACCAACACATTCTATCCAAAACCGCAGGTCAGGACACTGGCGACGCGCGGCGACCATTTTGCAACAGCCCGCTGAGTCCCACAACCGCGAGGTTTGTCCGCGTCGTGGAAGTTGATCCGCGCCACCAACGGGGGCGCGGGGGCGGTGGCTCAGCTGGATCGGAACAGCGCCTCGTCCAGCAGTGGGGCCTGCTCGCGGGCCCAGGGCGACAGCCCGCTGACCGGATCGGCGGCGGCGTCCAGGAACTGCTGCCAGCTCCACCAGGCGATCGCGTCGACCTCGTCGTCGCGGGCCCGGACCTCACCGGAAACACCGCACACGAACACCGGGCACAGCTCGTTCTCCTCGACCCGCCCGTCGGAGGCCCGGTAGCTGAAGTCGGGCAATACGACCCGCAGGTCCAACGGCTCGAGGCCGAGTTCGAAACGCATCCGGCGGGTGGCCGCAGCGGCGGGCGACTCGCCGGGAGCCGGGTGGCCGCAGCAGGTGTTGGTCCAGACCCCGGGAAACGTCAGCTTTGCCCGCGACCGCTGGCTGACCAGCAGTCGCCCGTCACCGTCGAAGGCGTAACACGAAAATGCCAGGTGACGCGGGGTGCTCGGACCGTGCACAGTCGCCTTGTCGGCGACCCCGATCGGCCGGCCGTCGCCATCGACGAGCACGACTTGTTCAGCAGCAGCCGGCGCCTGCGCGGTGTGATCGACGGGCACCGTGGGATCGATCAGCGGGTACGGACTGTTCACCGGCGTCGACACCGGACCCAGACTACCGACAGCCCGGGCGGCCCCTTGGCCGCCCGGGCTGTGCGGAGCCCCGCCTGAGTGGGAGCCCGCCAGAGCAGGAGCCCCTCCCGAGCAGGAATCACCCCTCGGCCGGCATCTCCTCCTCGGCGGCAACGGCGTCGTCCTGCCCGCGGCGGTGGAAGGCGAACGCGCACAACACGATCGCCAGCATGGCGTACCCCAACGCCACCTGCGGGTCCGCGGCCCAGCCGACCTCAGCCGCGTGGATCAGCCCGATCCAGCTCAGCGCCGCACCGACTGCTGCGGCTATCGCCGAGGCGTAGAACCTCCGCATCAGGATGAACGCCACGATCGACCCGAGCACCATGCCGGCCAACACCGCGCCCTCGCCGAGGGTCTTCAGTCCGTGGTACACCAGCCCGGCGTTGCTCATCGCGGCCTCGCCTACCTGGTCCGCGGTGGTCCCGGCGGCGGCAAGGGCGTTGTCGACCAGTCCGGTCCCCCACGACGCCAGGTTGGGCAGAATAGCGGCCACCACCGCGGCGGCCTGGATCCGCGGCACCGATTGGAACGCCTGCGCACCGATCAGCAGCCCGATGTACAGCAGGATCGGGACGATCGCCGGTATGGGTAATACCGTGTTGAGCACGCCGAACAGGCCCAGGAAGCAGAGCACCGCGATGAAGATGCCGCTGGCCATGGAATACGAACCGCGCCCGCCCGCTGCCTTCCAGCCCGGGTGGCCGATGTACACGGCAGGCGGGAACGGCGAGCCCAGCGCCGATCCGATGATCGCACCGGAACCGTCGGCCAGCAGCACACTGCGCAGGTTGTAGCTGTCCCCCGCCGCCGCGGCGCTCTCCACATTGCTCATCGCCTCGGCGAAGTTGTAGACGCCCAGCGGGATCGCGGTGGCCAGCAGCGGGGCCAGGTTGCTCAGCCCGTTGAACAGCATGTCGACGTGCAGGGTGGGCACGGCGATCGCGATGTCGCTGACGGCCTGCTGCACGTCGGGCACCGACATGTACCCGCCGATCCAGCCGATCGCGGTGCCCACCAGCAGCGCGGCCAGGCCGACCGGGATCCCGCCGGGCAGTCGAATGTTGGTGAAGAACCCGACCAGGATGATGCCCAGCACCGGCAGCCCGATCCAGGCCGCCTCCCAGATCTGCGCAGCCGGTCTCATCGAGATGAAGGTCAACGAGATGCCGGCCAGGGTCCCGAGCATCGCGGCTCTCGGGGTGATCTTGCGGATGAACGGTCCGACGAACGCACCGATCAGCACGATCACGCCGATGACGAACGCCCAGGCCAGGCCGGCTTCCCAGGCGCGGATCGGGTCGCCGGTGGTCAGGAAGATCGGCAGCATGATGACGAAGACGACGATGAACATGTGCGGCACGCTCGGCCCGTACGGCAGGGCGGTGACGTCGGTGCGGTTCTCCCGGCGGGAGAGCCGGCGGGCCAGGAACGTGTAGTAGATGTTGCCGGCGAGCATCGCGATACCCAGCGCCGGGAGCACGGTGCCCAGCACGTCGGTGGCCGGGACTTGCACGACGAAGATGAGCAGCGAGGTCAGCGTCAGGACGTTGACCAGGATGTTGAAGCCGAGTCCGAAGAATGCGTTGGTCTCGCCGCGGGTCCACCACGGGATCTTGAGCGAATCCTCCGACTTCGAGGTCTTGAATCCGGTCAGGTTCATGGCTGTTCTCTCCTTTGCGGAGCGGTGCGCGTGTGGGGGAAATGCCCTGCCGCCGTGATACCGGCGTCGGTGATGCGGGAATGCGGTGATTCAGGCGCTCAGCACCGGCTGACGCAGTGCGCGCAGCAACGCCGTGGAGTCGGCGACCCA
The DNA here is from genome assembly GCA_035633315.1 of Nakamurella sp. GTDB lineage: Bacteria > Actinomycetota > Actinomycetes > Mycobacteriales > Nakamurellaceae > Nakamurella. The sequence goes on from DASQFG010000677.1 coordinate 8,309, forward strand.
CCCGAAGATCCCCCCTTGGGCAGCAACCATTTCCAGACCGACGCGCTGGAACTCCGGGAAATAGGAGCCGACACAATCGGAGAGCACGAGCGCGTCGTAGCCGCGGTCGTTGGCTTCCCGCACCGTGGTGTGCACGCACACCTCGGTGGTCACTCCGGTGACGATCAGATGGGTGATGCCCGATTCCTCCAGGATGGTGCCGAGTTCGGTCGCGTAGAACGCACCCTTGCCGGGCTTGTCGATGAGGATCTCCCCGTCGACCGGCGCCAGTTCGTCGATGATGTCGTGCCCGTACTCGCCCCGGATGAAGATGCGGCCGTGCGGGCCGACGTCACCGATGCGCTGAGATGGCTTGCCACGCTGCAACTTCGCGGGTGGACAGTCCGAGAGATCCGGCAGGTGACCCTCTCTGGTGTGAACCACCAGCAGGCCGCTCTCCCTGGCCGCGGCCAGTACCTCGGCCAGCGGAGGCACCACCTTCTGCAGCAGCCTTACGTCATTGCCGAGGGTCTCGCCGAACCCGCCGGGGAGCAGGAAGTCTCGCTGCATGTCGATGACGATGAGGGCGACCTTGCCCTCGGGTAGCGGGAACGGTCCTGGCTCCGCCGCGATGCTCGCGGGAGATGTTTGGGGGGATGGGATGTCGCTCATGTGCACTCCTGATCGGCAGAGGGCAGGGACTGGGCTGGTTCGGCCAGCGGGCCTACGGGGTGTACTGGTCCATCGACTGGGCGGCCAGGTAGGCCCGCCAGCCGCCGAACCGGGTGATGTCGAGCGCGGTCGGGTCGGCGAGAACGGCCGCGTCGGCGACGAATCCGATCTCCGCCGCGCCGTCGGCCAGCAGCACCCGGCCCAGGCAGACGGAATCGGCTGCGGCGGAGAGAACTTCGGCCAATCCCGCGGCCGGCAGCAGCCAGGTCTCCACCTCGATGGCCGCGCCGCCGGTGTCCACCCGGACCAGGGCCGGCACCGGAATGACGTCACCGACCTGCAGCAGCCGGTAGCTCGGTGCGGTGGAGGTTCGGGACACCAGGACGCCGCCCCGATCGGTCAGGTCGGCGCTGCGGGGCTGGTCCGACAGGTGATGCCCGACGACCACGAGGGTGGTCAGCGATCCCCCGGCGGGTTGCCCGAGCTCGGCCCGCACCAGCTCGCCCCCCACCAGCTCGCCCCGCGCCGCCGGGGCTCCCGGCACTGCGGCGAGAGCGGGTTCGCCGGCCAGCCTGGCGGCCATCGCCAGCACCCGGTCGTCGGCCAGGGCCGGACCGAGCACCATCAAGGCGGCGGGCCGGCCGTCACTGGTCAGGCCGGCCGGAACGACCGCCGCGCACAGGTCGAGCAGGTTACCGAAATGCGTGTAGTGGCCCAACGCGGTGTTGGTGGCGATGGGATCGGCCAGCACCTCATCCACCGTGAAGGTCGTGCCCACCGCGGGCAGGATCAGCACATCCATGTCCCGCCACAGCCGGGCGACCTGGGTGCGCAGCTCTCCCAGCCGATGCTCCGCGGCGAAGACATCCGTTGCGGTGTAACGGCGTCCGCCTTCCAGGATGGAACGGATCACCGGCAGCACCGCATCCGGCCGATCGTTCAGGAAGGTGCCGAACTCGGCCAGCCTCTCGGCCACCCACGGCCCCGAATAGAGCAGCGCGCCAGCGTCCAGGAACGGCCCGAGCGGGATCTCGACGGTGCGGTCGAAGGCACGCTCGATCCCGGCACGGACCGCCAGGTGGGCCTCCCGCATCGGACCGTCACCGAAGAACTCCAACTCGGCGACTTCGGGGAGTCCGATGCGGAAGCTGTTGGCGTCACGACTGTCCCGCCGCCGCGCTCTGCTGTACGGGTCGCGCTCGTCGACCGCGGCCACCACGTCGAACACCGCCGACAGATCCGAGACGGTCCCGGCGATCAGGCTGACGCAATCCAACGACCGGCACGCCGGCACCAGCCCCACCGTGCTGATCAACCCACGGGACGGCTTGAAACCGGCGATTCCGTTCAAGGCCGGCGGCACCCGCCCGGAGCCCGCGGTGTCCGTCGCCACGGTGAACGGAACCTCCCCGGTGGCCACCGGGGACGCGGACCCCGAACTCGACCCCCCGGATATCATGTTGTTGCCGAACACGCTGCGCGGCACCGTGTACGGCGTTCTTGTCCCGTTCAGACCGGTGGCAAACTGATCGAGATTGGTCTTGCCGACGAAGATCCCGCCGGCATCGAGCAGTCGGGATACCACCGGAGCGGTTGCTGCGGCCTGGTACGCATACTCCGGGCAGGCCAGAGTCGTTGCCACGCCGGCGACATCGAGGTGTCCTTGACGCCGAACGGCACCCCGTACAGTGGTAGCGACCCCGGATCCGGGTGCTGTTCCAGTTCCTTGGCCCGCAGGATCAGGTCGGAGCGATCGACGACGGAGATCCAGGTACCGTCATCGCCGCGCTCGGTGATCGCCCCGAGCACCGTCTCCACCAGGTCGGTGGGCGTCAGGTCGTTGCTGCGGTAGGAGTGTGCCAGCTCGGAAATCGACGGACCGTGCACCGGACCGCTGTGCGGACTCTGAGGCATGCGGTCGATTGTCGACAATCGCTGTATCGCGGATGGAACCGTCGTGTTAACAGTGGGCTACGTCACTCCCCCTCGTCGCAGGTTGGGGCGGGGCGCGCGGACTGGTGCGTGGCCGGCGCCGCCGATTGCTGCCGGGCGGGGCCTGGCCGACAGATCGAGCACCAGCGCCGGGGCCGACAGCTCGAGCAGCAGCGCCGAAACCGACAGATCGGTCGGCAGTGCCGGGCGGGGTCGACCCTGCGGAGGTGCGCTGATCAAACCCACCTTCAGCGAGGATGCGCTGATCAAACAACCGCGAAACGCCCGTTTTGCCCGTCTTCAACGTGGAGTTGATCAGCGCACCTCGGCGGATGGTGGAGTTGATCAGCGCATCTCAACGAGATGCAGATGATCAGCGAGGCTGCGGCGGCTTGGCCTGCGCCGATCCCGGACGCCGTCCCCGGCTGCGGCGGCCTGGCCTGCGCCGATCCCGGACGCCGTCCCCGGCTGCGGCGGCTTGGCCTGCGCCGATCCCGGACGCCGTCCCCGGCTGCGGCGGCTTGGCCTGCGCCGCCGGATGCCCTCCCCGGCTGCATCTATCACCAGCGACTGGATCTATCACCAGGCGGTCGCCAAAACGAGCCGCCGCCAGGCAAACCTCGCCGTGCCAGCAGGTTCCGATGACCGCCCGCGGGCCCGGGACCGCCGCCACCCGATGCGGGCGGCATTTCCACAACACGATTCCGACCAGGATTCGTCAGCCGCCAACCAGGCTTACCGCCGTCAGGCGTGCTCGGCGACGGACGACGCCGCGACGGGCGCATCCCCGCGGAACCGCAGGTATCGCTGCCCACCGTGCTCCAGCAGAGCGTCCAGCACCAGGTGCGGGTCATTGCTCTCCAGCGCGGTCACCAGCTCCTCGTGCCGCCGCAGGCCCTCCCCCGGCCCCATCAGTGACGCCTCCAGCCGCAGGTTGACGGCCATCGGACGCTGCAGTTTGAGCA
>DASQFG010000678.1:0-6498 GCA_035633315.1 Nakamurella sp.
CCTTGGCGGTGGTGGGTCGCAGCGCGTCGGGTCGCATCACGATCCCTTTGCCGTCAGCGGACAGAACCAGCAGGTCGCCCTCGGTGACCGTGGCCTGGCTGCGCGTCGGCTGGGAGTAGAAGGCCTCGAAGTCGACTGCGGCGCGGGCCGCCAGCTGCTCGACCTGACGCTTGCCGAGCTGCTCGCCGGTGATCCGGCGGATCGCCTCGCTGGCTTCCTCAAAGCTCCCCCTTGAGGACTCGATGGCCGAGAGCTCCCGCAACCCGTGGGAGTGCAGCTCACGGGGCAGGTTCAAGGCCGCGTCGGCGGGACAGAGGTTGCGTTCACCGCGCCGGCGATACGCCAAGCGGGTGACCTCGACCGCGCCGAAGATCGTTTGAAGCGGCCGGACATGGCCGGACTCGACACTCGCCCGCCGGCTGCCCTCGGCGTCGACGACGTCGTCCAGGCGCTGCTCGCGGACCGCACGCAGGTCCAGGTGGTCTTGGTAGAGCTGGCGGACCAGCTCACGCAGATCGACCGTCAGCCTCTGTTCCAGCTCGCTGTGGGTCAGACTTGCGGCCTCCTGATCACCCAGGAACGAACAGACCTGCTCGAAGCGGTCGCGGCTCGCGCTGAAAGCAGTGTCGGCGCAGCTGATCGGCATGGGGCCTCCTCCTGATCGGTAGTCCTACAACGTAAACGCTGTAGGATCATCGATCGTGGACCTTCGGCCCGACGTCAGGACAGGACGCGATGGGTAAGCCAACGCAAGGGCCGCCCTTCGCCGCGACCCGCAGGGCCCTCGCCGAGGCGCTCGCCGAGATCGACGGGCTGCTGCCCGGATCGGTCGTGGTCCGGCTGATGCGCTGCGGCAAGCGCAACTGTGCCTGCAAGGCAGACCCGCCGATCCTGCACGGGCCCTACACCCAGTGGACCCGCACCGTCCGGGGCAAGACCGTCACCAAGTTCCTCACCGACGAGCAGCTCGCCCGCTACCAGCCGTGGTTCGACAACAGCCGACGGCTCAAAGACCTCGTCGCCAAGCTCGAGATCGTGTCGCTACAAGCGATCCAGACCGCCGATCAGTTGACGGACAAGACCGCTGCCCCGGACTCGACACCAGGCCGGAAACGCCGGAAAACCGAGACATAGCCCTGGCCCGGCCCCAAATCCCCGCACACCAGCCCACGATCAGCGCGCCAGCATCACCGCTGGAGCACCAAACCCCTGTCCACGGCCCCGATCAGCGACCCACCAAGCACCCTCCAGGGGAGCCGCACCCAAATAATTCCGTCAAACCTGCCAGGTAATTCCGGCAGAACCTGCCACTTACCTCCGAAGGTGACAGGGCAGGTGCCAGGGGCCCGGGTGGTGTTCTTCCAGCACGACGAACTGCTCGTCCACGTGCCGGCGGAGAGTGCCGGACAGGTCACTGAGCTGACGGTCGCCGCGGCGGAATCCGCCCGGGAGTTGGTGTTTCCGGGGTCGGCCGTCACGAGGCCGGCGCGGCCGGTGGTCGTCGACTACCATGCCGACGCCAAATAGCGGAGCCGTATCGGAACCGGCCAGGCGAGGTAATGGTGTTCGGGGTCGACCACAAGCCGAAATCCACCGCCGCACCGCGCCGGTTGAACATCGCCGCCAACCCCAGGCTCGCTTTCCTGGTGGACGACGACGAGGATTGGTAGCGGCTCCGGTGGGCCCGAGCGGACGCGGTCGCTGGGACCGTCACCGGCTCGGACCGAGCGCCGCGGTGGAGGCGCTGGCCGGAAAGTACGAGCACTACGCCGGCCGACCACCCGCCGGTCCCGTCGTTCCTTGCCACGGTGACGTGCTGGTCGGGCTGGCAGGCACGGGTGGCCGCCGACCCGGCGCTGACCAGTGGGCGGGCTTTATTGGCCGATGTATCCGAACGCCACATCCTGCTTGGTCCTTCTGAGCTTCCTTTCGCACTAGCGGGTGACGCCGACGATCGCAATTTCGCGGTCGTCGGCAATGTCTTCGGTTCTCTGACAATCACAACTCCACAGGAATTCAGGCGCGGATCGGGTCGTCGTTGGTCGAAACTGATTGCAGGCGAACGAGTTCGCCAGAGTGATGCTGTTTTCTGCGTGCCGGACCATGGAATTCTCGATCCGACGGGGGGGTGGTGTGAGGCGGCGGTTTGCGCTCCGCCCTTTCGGCCCCCTTGCTGCACAACGTCGCCACGGTCTGCGCCGTTCGGGCAACCATGTCCGCAAATGGTTGATCATCTGAAGGAAACGGTCAGTGGAGTATCCAACCCCAAGACATTGATATCTCAGTAGGTACGTCCTCAGGCTTGGGAGTGTGCCTCATGAATCGCCGCAGACCGATCATCGGGCTGGTGATTTCGGCCGCCACGTGCACAGTGTTGGCTGTGTTGGTACCAGCCGCCGCCACACCGGCATGGGGTGGCGCGCCGACAATTTCCGTGACTCCCGATTTAGCGGCACCGGGCTCCACGGTGACCATCTCCGGTCAAAGCACGGAAACGGGAGGAGGCACGTGCGAGGTCAGTGTTGACCGGAAGGTCGCCGACGCCGACTGTTCCTACGACAGATCGGGGGCCGTCACAGCGTCACTGCGACTGTCGGACGGCCTTCAACCTGGTCAGGCCACCGTCGCCGTTTGTCTGCCGCTCTGCGGTGACGCCGCGTGGTCCGCGTCTACCGTTCTCGACATTGGTGCCACCGTCCCCGACGTTCTGGGCAGTCAATCCAGTGAAGCGGCGGCCGTAATCGGCCGCGCCGGACTGACTGCGGTGCTCGCCGAAGGCTCACCGCGGGACGGCGCCGTCATCCGCCAGAACCCCAAAGGGGGAAGCCTCGCCGTTCCTGGCTCGGAAGTCCTGATAGTGCTGGAGGGCGCGCCCCCAAAGCAGATCAAGGTACCGAACCTGCTTCGCATGACCCTGAAGCAGGCGACGGCTGCGGTCTCGGACCTACCTCTCCAGATCCGAGGCAACGGTGTCGGCAGCGACATCGTGACGGCGCAGGATCCGTCACCGCCGGCGACCCTGCCGCCCGACGGAATCGTCACCGTGCAGCTGGCTCCGGCCGACGAAGGGCCTGGCACCGTTGTGGTGCCGAGGGTTGTCGATGCCGAAGTCGGTGCCGCCGGCGACAAGTTGGGCGCCTTGGGCCTGAAGCTGGAAGTCGCCGGCGCCACTGTGCAGGGAAGGGTCGCGACGCAGGATCCGGTGGAGGGGGCCAAAGTCGAACCCGGGACCACCGTTATCGTCACGCTCGCACCATTGGTCATCCCGTCCACCGATGTGCCCCCCTCCACGACGGAAACCTCCATACCCACGACGGAAAGTCCCGGATCCACCGAAAGCCCGACGCCGACCAATAACTCGCCGGGAATCGAAAGCTCCACGACCACCGCAAGTCCCGCATCCGCCGTGGCCGAAATGATCGCGGTGCCCAATATCACCAACAAGAGTCTGGCGGATGCAGAAAAGGCATTGGCGGACGTCGGGCTGGGCATCGGGAAACCGGACGATTCCAGCCCGACCGAAAGCGTGTCGGCTCAGCACCCCGCTGCCGGTGTGTTGGTGACCCGGGGGGCCGTCGTCAGCGTCGACGTCCTCACCGAAGTCGTCCCGGTGTCGTCCGAACCGTCGAAGTGGTCTTTGCTGCTGACGATTCTGGCTGGGTTGGCGGGGCTCGCGGCCGGCGCGGTGGGTATTCATTTCCTGAAGAAGCGCCCGCGTGGCCCGCGGTGGGTGAGCAGGCACGTGACTGTCGCGGCGAAGCGGGGATCGGTGGTTACCGGCTCTGAACCGGAGCGGAGCGCCCCCGACGATCATGACCGGAGTTTCGCCTTGGTGGGACATCGGCACGAATGCTCGATCACTGTTCAGGAGGAACTGTCATGACGCATGCCACCCTGCTGCTACCACCACGCGATCTCGCGGGATGGTTGCTCGAGGATCCGGAAACCGCCCATTCCGCGGAGCAGGCCCTCGCGGAACGGGCCGTCGCCAAGAAGCCGGGTGCCAAGCCGCTGGCGCAGCTCGGGCAGGTCGGGCGGGCCTCTCTGGGCCGCCAACTGGTGGACGCCTTGAAGTCCGTGCTCGACGACAACGTGATGGATCTGCTCCTCGAGGGCTGGGCCAAGCACCGTCGACTGGTCGAGGCCGCCGCCGAGTCGGCGCGCGAACCCGGCGGCGAGAGGCTTGTTGCCCTTGCCGAGCATCGGATCACGCTGGCGCACGATCCGACAGTCGACGTGCTCCTCGACGGAGTCAAGCTCATGACCCTGGTGGGGCGAGTGCAGGTCGACTTCGAGGTCGGCAAGGTTGAGGCCGTGGTGCGAGCGGGTCGGCTGGTCGAGGCTCGTGCCGGCCATTCGACGGTGACCGCGTCCGTTGCGGTGGAGGAGCACGAGATTGCCCGACGGTCCCATGAGTGGCCGGTTGAGCTGGTCCTCCCACTCGGTGCCGGCGTTGATCTCACCGCAGAGCTCCTGCGGTGGACGGCCGGCGTTCAGCAGCCGTGATGTCCCGACTCACCTTCACCAGGGATGACCTGCGAAGCGGCCGTGGAGCGGGCAACGAGTATCGAACTCGCGCTATCAGCTTGGGAAGCTGAAGTTCTGCCACTGAACTACACCCGCATGGTCCAGCACCTATACGGGGCACGGGCCGAGGCACGCATGCACGACCACGCGACGTTCGTCACGTCCCCGCCGCGCCCACCCGCTGACATTCGTCGGCAGGGTTCCCGAACGCACCACTCGCCTTGCAGGCCTACACCAACGTCAATACAAACCCTGACACCGCTCTGGCCGTGCTGTACACCGCCGCCGCGGAACTGTTCACCAGCGACCCGGATACCGACCAGGCCGCCGTCGCCGTGACCCAGGCCCGCACCCTGGCACCCGGCCACAAACCGAATGGATCACCCAGCTCGCACGCCTCGCCACCCACCAACCCGCAGTCCTGGCGTTGATCCGCACCTGACCGCGCCTTTACCACCGGCGGAGACGGAAGAATCCGTCACCGACTGGTCTTCTGTTCGCCTTCGGGCGAACAGAAGACCAGTGTCGGGCTTCGGCTCATCGGCCATCAGCTGAACAGGTTCAACTCGGCCCTACAGCCAGTCCTGCACCAGTTCGGCGGCGCGGCGGTTCAGCTCGTCGGCTCGGCGTTCGACGTCGGTGAGCTCGTCGGTGATGCCGGCCAGGTCGTCAAGGTCGCGGCGGCGGCGTTCCCAGGCCGCAGTGGCGTCCGCCGCGTTGTAGGCGGTGCCGGGCGCGTGGGTGACGACCGGCGGTTTCTCGGGCGCGGTGACGACTGGTTCCGGGTCGGGGTCGACGGGGAGGTCGCGGTGCGCGCCGAGGTCCCCGGCGAGCAGGTCCCGGGTGCGGCGGGACAGCGAGTGCGGCGACAGCCGCTGGAGTGGCAGCGGGAGCGCGCCCCATTGGTCGATCGGTGGCAGCAGCGGCACACCCCGCGTCGCCTCACCGAGAACCGGCCCGGCCTGGCAGACATGCGACGACCGGTGATCCACCGCCGAAGCGCGCTTCAAAGCGCGGGCGATGGTCTTCGTGCTCGGTTTCGTCACGGCCAGGTCCAAGATCTTCAGCCACCGGACGACCGCGCACGACCCACACAAGACCGCGTCGTCGGCCGCACCGACGGTCCACTCCCCCGCCGGCAACCGGACAGCCGTAACGCCGTCCGCTATGCAGATGTCACCGGCGGTGAGTGCAGCGAGGTGCTGGTACGGCACCCCCGCCAGCTGGGACAGCACCAACAGGCAGCGGTCGCGCCGCCCGAACATGCCGGCGGTCCATCCGTGCGAGGGCAGCCCGCTGAGCGCCGCATCGACCGCGTCCCGTTCGGTGGGGTGGAAGGGTTCGCCGGTGGGCCGGCCGACCGCGGCCCGCACCACCACCGACTCCCCCGGCTTCGGGTGGCCCGCGGTGGCGTGGCGGTGGTCGATGGCGGCGACCCGGCACCGCAGCGTCGCCGTCGCCGCCGGACACCCGGCCAGGAACTCGACGACCACCTGCGGGTCGGCCGGCAGCGTCGCGACTTCGGTGGCGGCGCACCAGTCGGTGAACAGCGCCCAGTCCGCGGCGTAGGTCCGGAGAGTCCGCGCCGACAACACCCGCGGCACATCCTCGCCGACGTCGCTCGTCGTTGTCATTGTTAGAGGCCGAGGCGGGTGACGGCGTTGCCGATCAGGGGGGCGTGTTCCCTGGCGTAGACCTCGAGCATCACCGGGGAGCGGTGCCCAGTCTGCCGCATGATCGCGTGCGCGTCGGCGCCTTGCCGGAAGGCCTCGGTGATGAACCCGGCGCGCAGTGAATGCCCGCCGAGCTTGTCGACCTGGGCGGCGGTGAACCCCGCGGCGGCGGCGCGGCGCTGGATCATCTCGTTGATGCCGTGCCCGGTCATCGCCTGCTGTCCGATGGCGCCGGTCTTGTGCACCGCCGGGAACAACGCCCGGGCCGGTTCGGCCAGGCGGGTGCTGCGGCAGCAGT
>DASQFG010000679.1:0-6812 GCA_035633315.1 Nakamurella sp.
AGCACGCCGGAAGCGCCTGAGCCGGACGAGACCTCGAAGTCGTACGCGGCCTCACCATGGGTGGTGACGTCGACGCCCTCGACCTCGTGCTCCTCGGGGATCCGCCAGCCCATCGTGTACTTCAGCGCCAGACCGATCAGGATCGTCACGACGCCGGAGATCAGGATGGCGATGATGGCGACCACGGTCTGGGTGGCCAGCTGGGTCAGGCCGCCGCCGTAGAACAGGCCGTTCAACGCGCCGTCCGGAGCCCAGGTGTACGAGGTCACGGCTCCGTCGGCGTCGCGGGTCACGTTGGCGAACAAGCCGATCAGCACGGTGCCGACGACGCCGCCGACCAGGTGGACGCCGACCACGTCGAGCGAGTCGTCATAGCCGAAGCGGTACTTCAGGCCGACCGCCAGTGCGCACAGGACACCGGCGGCCAGGCCGATGGCCATGGCACCGACGATGTCGACCGAACCGGCGGCCGGGGTGATGGCAACCAGACCGGCGACCACGCCGGAGGCCGCGCCCAGGCTGGTGGCGTGGTGGTCACGGATGCGTTCCACCAGCAGCCAGCCCAGGGACGCGATACAGGTGGCGGTCAGCGTGTTGATCCAGGCCTGACCGGCGGTGCCGTCGGCGGCGAACTCGGAGCCGGCGTTGAAGCCGAACCAGCCGAACCACAGCAGGGCAGCGCCGAGCATGACGAACGGCAGGTTGTGCGGCTTCATCGGTTCCTTGGCGAAGCCCCTCCGCTTGCCGATGATGATCGCCAGCATGAAGCCGGCCATACCGGCGTTGATGTGCACGACCGTGCCACCGGCGAAGTCGATCGGGGTGGACAGCCAGTCGGCGACGAAACCGCCACCGCTGAGCGCGCCACCGCCCCACACCATGTGCGCGATCGGCGCGTACACCAGGGTCACCCACAGGCCGGAGAAGACCAGCCAGGTCCCGAAGCGCGCGCGGTCGGCGATGGCGCCGCTGATCAGCGCGACGGTGATGATCGCGAACGTCGCCTGGTAGCCGACGGCCACCGTGGCGGGCACGCCCGTGGCGGCCATCAGGCTGCCTTCATCAGTCAGGTTGTGCAAGGCGAAGTACTCGAAGGGATCGCCGATGATGCCGCCCATGTTGGTACCGAACGTCTCCGAGTAACCCCAGAGCATCCAGATAGGTCCCACGACGGCGAGCGCGCCGAAGCTCATCATCATCATGTTGAGCACGGACTTCGAGCGCGTCATGCCGCCGTAGAAGAACGCCAACGCGGGCGTCATCAACAGCACCAGCGAGGCCGCGGCCAACATCCAGGCGGTGTTCCCGGGATCGAGTTCGAACGGTTCCATCAAAGCCTCCAGGCTCGTCGGATGAGAGCTTTCAGTCCGGCGCAGCTGCGTGCGCACAGGCCTGGCCCAGTGACACCCCAAATTTCGCCTGCCAGTGTTTCGACGGGCGCTCCGACCTGTTTCGCAGGTGTGAACTTGCACCCGAATGCGTTTCCGTTGTGTTTCCTTCTTGTCGACAACACGTGACGCCCGATCACATACAGCTACATTGATCATCGGCGTACACCAGGTGGGTGACTCCCACCTGCACCTTTGGCCTAATCTGCGGGCGATCAGCCCTTGGCGTCACCCAACAGGGCGTCCACGAATGCTTCAGGCTCGAACGGAGCCAGATCGTCGGGTCCCTCACCGAGACCGACGAGCTTCACCGGGACGTTCAACGCGCGCTGCACGGCCACCACGATGCCGCCCTTGGCGGTGCCGTCCAGCTTGGTCAGCACAATGCCGGTGATGTCCACGACGTCGGCGAAGACAGTCGCCTGGACCAGCCCGTTCTGGCCGGTGGTGGCGTCCAGCACCAACAATATTTCGTCCAGTTTTGCTTGTTTCTCTATCACCCGCTTGACCTTGCCGAGCTCGTCCATCAGGCCGGTCTTGGTGTGCAGCCGCCCGGCGGTGTCGATGAGCACCGCGTCGGCGCCGTCGGCGATGCCCCGCTTGACAGTGTCGAACGCGACCGAGGCGGGGTCGGTCCCGGAGTCGGCGCGCACCACGACGGCGCCGACCCGCTCCGCCCAGGTCTGCAGCTGGTCGGCGGCCGCGGCACGGAAGGTGTCGGCGGCGCCGAGCACGACATGCCGGCCGTCGGCGACCAGCACCCGGGCGAGTTTGCCGGTGGTGGTCGTCTTGCCGGTGCCGTTGACACCCACGATCAGCAGGACGGACGGGCGGCCGTCGTGCGGCAACGCCTTGATCGACCGGTCGGCGGTGGTGCCGACCGCGTCCACCAGCACCCGGCGGAGCAGGGCCCGCGCGCCGGCCGCGTCGGCGACCCCGTGGGCGGCGACCTCGGCCCGCAGCCGCTCGGTGATCTCGGCGGCCGCGCCCGCGCCCAGGTCGGCCATCAGCAGGGTGTCCTCGATGTCGACCCAGGAGTCCTCGTCCAGGGTCGCCGCGCCGAGCAGGCCGAGCAGGCTCTGGCCGAAAACGTTCTGCGAGCGGGACAGCCGGCCCCGCAGCCGGTTGAGGCGCCCGGCGATCGGGGCGATCTCTTCGATTTCTTCTTCGACTGTTTCGTCGACGGCGGGCGTTGGCGCGGGGGCCTCGACGACGGGTGCCGGCTTCGGCTCAACGACGATCTGCATGGGCGCGGTGGGCGGCTGCGTGACCGGAGCAGGTCGGGCCGGCGGCGCTGCCGGGGCGACCGGCGCTGCCGGGGCGACCGGCGCCTCCGGCAACGCAACGTCGACGATCCCCCTGGTCACCGAATCCCGCGGGACCGAGGCGTCGTCACCGACGCCGGGCTGTCCGTCGACCTCGGTGCGGTCGGCCACCGGGTGCACCGGCGGCGGGGCGGTCGGCTCGACGACCCTCTGTTCGTCGACCGGCGGCTCTTCGACCGGCGGCTCGACGAACGGATGCTCCACCACCGGCGGCTCGGTGGGCACCACCGGGAACGGCTTGGTGACCGGGGGCCGCGTCGGCGCAGCTGCGGGAGGAGGCGGAGCCGCAGGCGGTGGTGCGGTCGCGGTGCCCGACCCACCACCACCGGCGGAGAACGAGATGGACCCGCCCGCCTTGTACCCACCCTTCGGTGGCGGTCCCTCGGTGACCGGCTTGGTCTCGGCAGGCGCGGCGGCCTTCAGCGAGATCCGCCGGCGACGGCTCAGCAGCAGCCCGACGACCAGCACGACCGCCAGCACGGCGACAACAGCGATGACTATCCAGATCCAGATCGGCACCGACCAATCCTGACAGATCAGCCGCCGTCGAAAACCCGGTCCACGACCTTCCGGGCGCGGCGGGTCGCCCGCCGGTAGTCGTCGACGAACTCACCTGGATCCCCGCCCGCCGGGTAGCCAAGCGCGCGGGCCACCGCGGCCAGCTCGCGACCCTGCCTCGGGATCTGGTCGTCCGGCTTGCCGCGTACCAGCATGATCGCGTTGCGGGTCCTGGAGGCGACCAGCCAGCCGTTGCACAGCGCGGCCGCATCGGCTTCGGACAGCAGGCCGGCGTCCGTGGCTGCGGCGATGGCCTGCAGCGTCCGCGGCGTTCGCAGCCCGGGAATCTCCGCGGCGTGCTGCAGCTGCAGTAGCTGGATGGTCCATTCCACGTCGCCGAGGCCACCGCGACCCAGCTTGGTGTGGGTGGTCGGATCGGCGCCGCGCGGCATCCGTTCGGTGTCGACCCTGGCCTTGATCCGCCGGATCTCCACCACGTCACGGGTGGACAGGCCGCCCTCCGGGTAGCGGAAGCTGTCCGCGGCGGCCAGGAAATCGGCGCCGAGTTCCTCGTCACCGGCCACCGGTCGCGCCCGCAGCAGCGCCTGGCGTTCCCATGGTGCGGCGAACCTCGCCCAGTACGTCTTGTACGACTCCAGGGTCCGGACCAAGGGGCCGCTCCGTCCCTCGGGACGCAGGTTCGCGTCGATCTCCAGCGGAGGGTCCGGGCTCGGCCGTCCGAGCAACCGGCCCATCAGGTCGGCGACGGCAGCGGCGTCGGCCCTGGCCTCCTGCTCGTCCTCCCCGGGCGCCGTCTCCCCCACGTACATGACGTCGGCGTCGGAGGAATACCCGAACTCGGCGCCGCCGAGCCGACCCATGCCGATCACCGCCAGCCTGGCCCGGAAGCCGCCGCGTTCCGCGGTGACCTGTTTCACTGCCGCGTCGTAGGCGGCCGTGATGGTGCTCTCGGCGACGCTGGTCAGGCCGCGGGCGATGTTCGTCACGTCGATCAGACCGAGCAGGTCGCCGCAGGCCAGCCGCAGCATTTCCTGTCGACGCGCCGACCGGGCGGCATCCACCGCGTCCAGAGCGTTCGCCGCCCGGCGGGAGCGGGCCAGCAGCGCCGCGGCCACGGTCTCCGGCTCGGGCTCCAACAGCGCGGAGTCGTCGGTGAGCAACCGCAGGACCTCGGGTGCCCTGGTGAGCAGGTTCGCGATCAGCCGGGACCCGCCGAGCAGGGTGGCCAGCCGCTGCGCGACCGATGCCTCGTCGCGGAGCAGCCGCAGGTACCAAGGGGTGTCGGCCAGCGCCTCGGACACCTGCCGGTAGGACAGCAAGCCGGCGTCCGGGTCGGGGCTGGAGGAGAAGTAGTCCAGCAGCACCGGCAGCAGGGTGCGCTGGATGGCGGCGCGCCGGGAGACACCGAGGGTCAGTGCGGCCAGGTGACGCATGGCGGCGTCGGGCTTGACGAAACCCAGCGCGGCGAGCCGGGCCCGCGCCGCTTCGGGAGACAGCCGCATTTCGTCGGTGCCGACAGTGCCGACCGCGGCGACCGCGTGCAGCAGCGGCCGGTAGAACAGCTTCTCGTGCAATCGACGGACGGTGGCGCCGTGCCGCACCCGTTCGGAGGTGAACACCTCGGCGGCGCTGGCCGCTCCCGACGCGGCGTAGCCGTCGGTGCGGGCCAGCCACTCCACATCCGAACGATCCTCGGGCAACAGGTGCGTCCGGCGCAGCCGCTGCAGCTGCAGCCGGTGTTCCGCGCGGCGCAGGAAGGTGTAGGCGGCGGCCATCTCCGCGCCGTCGGTGCGGCCGACGTAGCCGCCACGGATCAGCGAGCGCAGGCCCATCAACGTGCCGGGCAGCCGGAGTTCCGGATCGGTCCGGCCGTGCACCAGCTGCAGCAGCTGGACCGCAAACTCCACGTCACGCAGCCCGCCGGGGCCGAGCTTGAGTTCCCGGCCCCGCAGATTCCCCGGGATGTTCTCCTCGACCCGGCGCCGCATGGCCTGCACGTCGTCGACGAACGACTCCCGGCCGGCCGCGTTCCAGACGCCCGGTGTAGTGATCTCGATGAACTGCCGGCCGACGTCGGGATCACCGGCGGCCGGCCGCGCCTTGAGCAGTGCCTGGAACTCCCAGGTCTGTGCCCACCGCTTGTAGTACGACGCGTGACTGGCCGGGGTCCGGACCAGCGCGCCCGACTTGCCCTCCGGGCGGAGCGCCGCGTCGACCTCCCACGCGGCCGCGCCGCAGATCCGCATCACGCCGGTGGCCAGCCGGGTGGCGGTGCCCAGCATCTGGCCCTCGTCGGTGTCCGGTGTGCCCTCGCCGGCCGGAGGGTGATCGGCGGCGAAGATCACGTCGACGTCGGAGAGGTAGTTGAGCTCCTTCGCTCCGCACTTGCCCATCGCGATGATCGCCAGCCGGGCCGGCGCGGCGTCGGCCGGCAGTTCGGCGGCGGCGACCGCGAGACCGGTCTGCAGGGTGATGTCGGCCAGCGCGGACAGCGCCTGACACACGGCCGGTAGCGCGGTCGTCGGCAGGGATGGTTCGACGGCGGGCGCGAGGTCGTGAGCGGCGATCACCAGCAACTGCGAGCGGTAGGCCCTTCTCAATGTGGCGATGGCCTTGCCGCCGGTGATGGTCGCCCGCCCACCCTCGGTCCCGGTGCACAGCGGCAGCTCCGGGTCCAGGCCGACCGCCTCGGCCAGCACCCTGCGCATCTCCGAGGTGGCGATCAGCTCCTCGCGCGGCGCTTCCGGCAGGAGCAGCAGCCAGTCGTTCGGGACCGCGGCCAGGTGCTCGGAGAGCACGGTCGATCCGCCGAGCACGGCGATCAACCGGCCGCGGAAGCGCGGATGAGAGCGCAGCGCCTCCAGCAGGTCGGCGCCGGTCTGAGCAGGGCACTCCTCGACCAGCCTGGCCAGCCCCTGCACCGCATACTCCGGGCGGCCCGATCGGGCGATGGCCGCGAGTATTTCCTCGCTCCCCTCGGCCGGGCCGGCGTCGGTGAACAGCCCGATCGCCGCGAGGTCGCTGCGCACCCGGTCGGTGGCGGGTAACCCGTACCTGGCGGGGGTGCGGGCGGCGGGCCTGGTCACGTCTCGCTCGTGACGATGGGCAACCGGACGCCGCGGGCCGCCGGTCCGGCCGCTGCCCGATCCGCGGCGAAGGCGACAAAGCGGTGCGCGAACTCCTGCCAGACGAATGCCATCGTCTCGTCGGCGTCGTCCAGCATCGGACCAAGCCTGGCGGTGACGGGCACGCCCGCGTCCCGTGCCCACCCGCGCACGTGCTCGGCGGTCGGTTCGATGTGGAACTGCAGGCCCCAGGCCGCCGCGCCGACCCGGAACGCCTGATGCGGGTAACCCATGGCGGACAGCAGCAGCACCGCTCGCGGCGGCAGCACGGAGATGACGTCCCGGTGGTAGTGCATCACATCCGGGGTCATCGGCAGCTCGTCGAACAGCGGATCGTCGTGGGCCGCATCCCGTTTCGCGGTCAGGTAGGCGCCGATCTCCGGTCCGTCCGCGCCGCGTTCGACCCGCCCGCCGGTCGCCGCGGCCAGCAGTTGGGCGCCGAGGCAGATGCCCAG
>DASQFG010000680.1:0-7117 GCA_035633315.1 Nakamurella sp.
ACGGCGGTGCGCCGCAGGATCAGCCGCACCAGTTCGGCGTCGATCTCGTCGATCTCGGTCCGCAGCACGTTGATGCCCGCCTGGTCGACCGGGACCGGAATCTCCGGTGCCTGGTCGGTGGGGGGCTCGTTCGGCGTCGATGTCGCTGCGATGGCCGGCTCCGGGGTTGTTCGGATCGGGTGCTCGACCGGGGCGGCGTCCGGGACGGGCGGATTCAGGGCGGTGGTCATTTCTCGTCCTCATTCTGCCCCGGCCCACACAGACCCGGGCACGAAAAACGCCCCGGGTCTGTGTGGACCTCGGGGCGTCGTCGTGGCGGGGAGCTTCAGCCGCGAACGGGCACCGGGATCCGGTACCCGTAGAAAAACTCTCGCTGTGCGTGTGCACGGCGAGAGCCCGCAAGCTGAGACATGCACGTAGTAGACCACATTGATCAGCGATCGTGCACCCTCGACCAGCGGTTGCACTCGATCGGGTCGATCCCGCGGGCGGCGCGCTCGAACATGTGACCGCCCTGTCGGTCCCGCCGGGTAGCGTTGTTCCCGTCATGACAAGCCTGTTCGACCTCCCGCCCACCGCGACGGTCCCCGCCCGGCCGAGCGCCGGGTCGTCCGCGTCCGCGCGGATCAGCGGTGCCCTGTCAGCGGCGCACCAGCAGGCCGCGGACGACCGCGCTCAGCACCGGCGCGAACAGATCGCCGCCCTGCTGGAGGGCCTCAATCCTCCGCAGCGGACGGCCGTGGAACACCGTGGTGCGCCGCTGCTGGTGGTGGCCGGAGCCGGATCGGGAAAGACCCGCGTGCTCACCAGGCGCATCGCCTACCTGCTCGCTGCCGGCGGCGCGCAGCCGGGGGAAATCCTGGCCATCACCTTCACCAACAAGGCCGCCCGGGAGATGAAGGAACGCGTCGTCGACCTCGTCGGCCGGCGGGCTTTCGCGATGTGGGTGTCGACGTTCCACTCCATGTGCGTGCGGATCCTCCGGGCCGAGGCCGCCCACCTGGGGATGAAGTCCACCTTCACGATCTACGACGCGGCCGATTCGCAACGGCTGGTGCAACTGGTGGCGTCCGGGCAGAATCTGGACACCAAACGCCACCCGGCTCGTTCCCTCGCGGCAGCGATCTCGAACCTGAAGAACGAGTTGATCGACGCGCAGGCCGCTGCCGACCGCGCCGAATCGGAGCAGGAAAAGATCGTCGCGCAGGTCTACAACGGTTACCAGGCCCGATTGAAGGCAGCGTCGGCCTTCGATTTCGACGACCTGATCATGCAAACCGTGGCGCTGCTGCAGGCTTTTCCGGCGGTCGCCGAACATTACCGGCGTCGTTTCCGGCACGTCCTGGTGGACGAATACCAGGACACCAATCACGCGCAATACATGCTGGTCCGCGAGCTGGTCGGTGGATCCCGCGACACCCGGGAGATCCGTACCGTCGACGGTGATCTCGTGCGCGAGGCGGCCTCCGACGTGCCACCGGCGGAGCTCGTGGTGGTGGGCGACGCCGACCAGTCGATCTACGCCTTCCGCGGCGCGACGATCCGGAACATCACCGAATTCGAGCGCGATTATCCCAATGCCCGCACCATCATGTTGGAGCAGAATTACCGGTCCACCCAGACGATCCTGTCCGCGGCCAATGCGGTCATTTCCCGGGATCGGCACCGGCGGGCGAAGAATCTGTGGACCGCGGAGGGCAACGGCACCCAGATCGTCGGCTACGTCGGCGACAACGAGCACGACGAGGCCCAATTCGTCGGCAAGGAAATCGACGCGCTGGTCGACGCCGGCGAGGCCAAATTCGGTGACGTCGCTGTCTTCTACCGGACGAACGCCGCGTCGCGAGCGCTCGAGGACGTGTTCGTCCGGACCGGCATGCCGTACCGGATCGTCGGCGGCGTCCGGTTCTACGAGCGCAAGGAAGTCAAGGACGCGCTCGCGTATCTACGGGCGATCGCCAACCCCGACGACGAGGTCAATCTCCGTCGTATCCTGAACACGCCGCGGCGGGGCATCGGCGACCGCGCCGAGGCCGCGGTGGCGGTGTTCGCCGAGCGGCAACGGATCACCTTCGGCGACGCGCTGCAGCGGATCCGCGAGATTCCCGGCCTGGCAGTGCGTTCGGCCAATTCTCTGACATCGTTCGGCGAGTTGCTGTCCGGCTTGCGAGCCGAGGTCGGCTTCGGGATGGAGCCCGCTGATCTGCTGACGGCTGTGCTCGACCGCACCGGCTACCGCGCCGAACTGGAGGCCTCCGACGATCCGCAGGACGGGTCCCGGTTGGAGAACCTCGATCAGCTGGTCAGCGTGCTCCGCGAGAACACCGAGAACCTGCTGGCCGGAAGGGCTCTCGCCGTCGCTGTCGATCAGGGCGACGAGACCGGGCCGGAAGGCGACGGTGATGCCCCGCCGTCAGAGGCTCCCGACGACGATGTCCCGCAGGATGCCGGGGACCTGCTTGTCGCTGTGCTGGAACAACTCTCGCTGGTCGCCGACGCCGACGCGGTGCCGGATTCCGACGACGGTATGGTCACCCTGATGACGCTGCACACCGCGAAGGGCCTGGAATTCCCCGTGGTGTTCCTCACCGGTTGGGAGGACGGCATCTTCCCGCACATGCGCTCCCTCGGTGACGACAAGGAACTGGCGGAGGAGCGCCGGCTGGCCTATGTCGGCATCACCAGGGCCAAGCAGCGGCTGTACCTGTCCAGGGCTGTGCTGCGGTCGGCGTGGGGGCAGCCAGCGGCGAATCCGGCGTCCCGGTTCATCGACGACATCCCCGCCGACCTGGTCGACTGGCGACGCACCGACGAAGAGGCCAAGCGCGGCGGATTCATCGGCGACAGTTCTTTCGAGAACGACTTCACCTACGGTGGAAGAACTTTCGGGTCCGGGCGGTTCGGCTCCCGGTCCTACGGCTCGACCACCTTCGGTGGCGAATCCTCCGGCCGGTCCGCGCCGGTCACCACGAGCCGCTTCGGCGCAGCCTCGTCGTCACGGGCGACCGGACGACGGGGGGCGCCTCTGGGATCCCGGCCCACCCTGGAACTCGCGGTGGGCGATCGGGTTTCGCACGACAAGTACGGTCTCGGCTCGGTGGTCGCGGTCGACGGGGTGGGTCAGCGGGCCACCGCCACCATCGACTTCGGCACCGCGGGCAAAGTGAGGCTGATGCTCATCGGCGGTGTGCCGATGACGAGACTCTGAGCGGTCGTCCGGGCCGGGTCAGGTCTCAGGAACGGACCAGGGCGGACGGGATCACCGTGACCGGAAACGGTT
This sequence comes from Nakamurella sp., assembly GCA_035633315.1. GTDB lineage: Bacteria > Actinomycetota > Actinomycetes > Mycobacteriales > Nakamurellaceae > Nakamurella. The sequence continues at coordinate 3,281 of DASQFG010000680.1, forward strand.
GTGCCAGCGTAACCGCGGAGTCGCCAGTAGCCTCGCCCGCGGTGACGTAGAGCCCATCGACCAGGTCGAACGCGGTGATCGAGGGTGCGACGGGGTCGACGATCCAGAAGCTGGCGACTCCGGAATCCTCGTACTTCGAGCGTTTGAACACCGCGTCCTTGCGGCGGGTGGACGGGGACAAAACCTCGACCGCGAGCAGCAACGGTCGGGTGATGTTCGCCGGTCCGATGTCCTCCTTGCGCACGACCAGTAGATCTGGCTGCAGCGAGGTACGGATATCGGGCCGCCAATCCAGCGGTGCGAAGAACACCTCGAGGTCCGGCGGACAGGCCGCGGCCAGCAGCAGATAGAGACGGGCCGCGGCGCGCTGGTGGCGGGGGACGGGTGCCGGGCTCACCAGCAACGCCCCGTCGAGCAGTTCGTACTGCAGGCCGTCCTCGGGGATGAGGTCGAGGTCGTGGACCGTCCAGTCGTGGGACTCACGGGGCATCACGGTCATGTCTATGACGCTCACGTGCTGACCAGGTCGGACGGGACCACTGTCACCGTAAACGGCTGTGTCATCGTGACCGCGCAGTCGCCCGTCGCCTCGCCCGCGGTGACGTAGCGCCCATCGACGAGGTCGAAGGCGGTGATCGAGGGAACCAGGGGGTCGACGATCCAGAAGCTGGCGACTCCGGAGTCCTCGTACTTCGAGCGTTTGAAGACCGCGTCCTTGCGGCGGGTCGATGGCGACAGCACTTCGACCGCAAGTAACAACGGCCTGGTGATGTTCGCCGGTCCGATGTCCTCCTTGCGCACGACCAGCAGATCTGGCTGCAGCGAGGTACGGATATCGGGCCGCCAATCCAGCGGTGCGAAGAACACCTCCAGGTCCGCCGGACAAGCCGCGGCCAGCAACAGATGCAGGCGCGCCGCGGCCCGCTGGTGGCGGGGGACAGGTGCGGGGCTCACCAGCAACGCCCCGTCGAGCAGTTCGTACTGCAGGCCGTCCTCGGGAATGAGGTCGAGGTCATCGACCGTCCAGTCGTGGGACTCACGGGGCATCACGGTCATGTCTGTCATGGTCCACCTCCAGGGAAGTGCTGTCATCGGCGATCACCGTGGCATCGTGACAGAGTGCGGCCGATCCGCCGGTCAGTTATCCACATTCGCTGGTCGAAGCAGGTCTCAGCCAGTGGTCGGGTGCTTCTCGAACGTGCCGCGGGTCTGCCACAACCACATCAGCCCCAACACCGGCAGGATCACCGGGACGTAGCCGTACCCGGCGCCGAACCGGGACCACACGGTGTCGTGTGGGAATGCCTCGGCATCGATGATCGACGCGAACCCGATGGTCACCACACCGACCATCTCGGTGCCCACGGCGGCCCAGGCCAACGGCCTGGACCAGCGCCGGTTGGTCAGCAGACCGATTGTCGCGCAGATGTAGACGATGCCGGAGAACAGTGACAGCACGTACGCGACCGGCGCCTCGTCGAACTTCGTCGCGATCTGGACGATCCCGCGAGCGGTGGCCGCCAGCGCGAAGATCGCGTAGAGCGCGATGAGCAGGCGGCGCGGCCCGGTCGGCGGCGAGTCGTCCTCGGCGGCGTCGGCGGTATCGCGGCCGGTCTCCGACAGGTCAGCCATTGCCGGCCTGCCACAGCTGCATCAGACGCAACGTCATCACGGCCACCACCACCGCAGTGAAGCACAACGACAGCGATCCCCATCGGGTCCGTTCGATCCTGGCCAGGGAGAACCCCAACGGCACCGGCAGCAGGATGCCGAGCGAGTAGGCGACGAACGTCACCGACTCGTCCAGCTCGGCGCCGCCGATCAGCTTGCCGATCGCGATCACCGTCTGCACCAGCAGCGCGGCCTCCAGCACGATGGCGCCGACCATCTGCGCCTCCGTGGTCGGGCGGCGGCGGTACGCCTGGATGCCGGTCCACCCGCCCAGCAGCAGTCCTGCCGCGAGGACGCCGATGGCCAGGCCCTGAATCATCCTTCGATCATCGCTGATGCGTGGACGGAGCCCGACCCATGGCCGGCCTCGCGTGTGGGGCTCGCCGTTGAATGCCCGGCCGGCCTGCGCGCGCCGGGCAGGCGCACCGGAGTGTGCGGGGACGACTGGCGCGCCAGCGGTTGTCTTGGGCTGCCCGTGTGCCGGTGGTGGTCGGGCAGCGCTCGTGGGCACCCGCTGTGGAATGCCCGGCCGGGCAGGCGCGCACCGGCCGGCACCGCGGCCCGGCGACGGATCCCCGAGTCCTGCCGCTGAATTGCTACGGTCGATCCCGTGAAACCCGCCGCCAGCAGCACCGATCGCCGGCAACGGCGACACCGCCTGTCGATGAGCGGTCCCACATCGACGAGGACCCGTTGACCACGAACGCCAACCAACAAGGCGTCACCGAGCGGGCGCCGGCCCGGCTGTTCGCCGGGTTGCTGCTGTTCGCCGGGGTGCTCGTCGGGGTGTGCCCGCTGATCGGCGTGGTCACCACCGCCGACGCGTCACCGACCGGTGCGGTGACGATCGCCGCGTTCACGGCGGTCCTCCCGGGCGTGCTGGCCGTCGCGCTCGCGGTCACCCGGCCAACGCTGGGTCTGGCGGCCACGGCGGGCGCCGGGCTGATCGGTCTCGCGCGGCTGTTCGCCGACCTCGCGCTACTCACCGAGACCGACGGCGTCACCCGCCCGGAACTTTTCTACGAAACCACCGACCGGGCACGACCGTTCGCCACCACCGCGGGCTTGTGGCTGCTGCTGGCCGCGGACGTGTTGATGGTGGTGGTCGGGGTGCTGGCCGCCGGGCGGCTGGCCCGTGCTTTTGCCGAGGATTCAGGCCCCGAGCCGCTGTTCGGGTCCGCACCGGGTTCGGCGGGCGGTGTGGATCCGGTGGATCCAGCGGAACCGACACCCGAGGCCGGCGACGAACAACCGGTGGATGACTCGGTGGTCGCGCTGAGCCGGCCGCCCGGCGGGCGCCTCGGGCGGAACCTGCCGATGATCGGCGTCGGCTTCCTCGGAGCGATCCTGCTGATGGTCGGTGCGCTCGAAACGCCTTACAGCGGGGGCTATCTCGCCCTGCGGGTGCTGCCGCTCGGGGCCAGCCTGACCGGGGTGCTGGCCGCCGCGCTGCTCCCGCTGCTCGCCGCCGTCAGCGTTGTCGTCGCCGCCGCCCTACCGCGACCGGTCGCCGCGGCGCTGCTGTCCGGGACCGCGCTGGCCGCCGCCGTGCCGCCGCTGACGGCCATCGTGGCTGTGCTGGCCGGTGCGCCGACCAGCGTGTCGTCGTCGGCCTGGTGGGGGCTGGCCGGCGCCGTCGTGCTGGCCTCGGCGGGGTTGTTGGCCCGGCGGCGGAGTACGTCGATCGATCGTTCGGACGGGGACGGCGGCGCGCCGTCGCCGGTCCTGTCCCTGGCCGCCGGTGGGCTGACCCTGCTCGCAGCGGCGTCCGCGTTCGCTGCCTCCCGAACCGCGTTGCTGCAGGTCAACGGGGCTGCGCCGGATGATGCCGCGGCAGCCGTGCTCGCCCCGGCCGGGCCCAGGTTCCTGGTGGCGGCCGTCCCGCTCGCGGTAGCGGGAGTGCTGCTGGTGGTTCCGCCCAGCGCTCGGATCGGTCGCGCAGCGGCCGGCGTCTTGTGGGCCGCCCCGGTCTACGCGCTAGCGCAGGCCCTTGCGTTGCGGAGCCTGGTGGTCGCCAGCGCCGACAACCCGCTGAACGCCAACCTGCCTGCGGAGGTGCGGCGCACCTGGACGGCAGGTCCGGGGCTGTGGTGGGGCGTCGCTGCTGTCGTGCTGGCCGTTGCCGCGGCGGTGCTTGCGATGATCACCGCCCGGCGCGTCGAGGAC
>DASQFG010000681.1:0-8353 GCA_035633315.1 Nakamurella sp.
CCTGCGGGCGATGGCCCAGCGCGACCCGCTGGTCGAGTACCAGCGTGAGGGCTTCGACATGTTCGCCGCCATGCTCGACTCGCTGAAGGAGGAGTCCGTCGGGTTCCTCTACAACCTGCAGGTCCAGGTGGTTCCCGCCGATCAGCCCCAGGGAGCTGCCGCGGCTCCCGGCCAGCAGGCCTCCCCGGCCGCGTCGGTCGGTGCCGCACCCGTGCCGGCGGCAGCTGTCACCTCCGGTAACGGCGGTCAGCAGGCGGACGCCCCCGCGCCGGCCCGGCGGCGGGTCCGCCAGGTCGAGGCGCTGCCCACCCAGCAGGCCGCTGCCGCGTCCGCCGCTCCCGCTACGGAGGCGGCGCCCGCGGCACTGCGCGCCAAGGGTCTGGGCAGCGGCTCCGGCGGATCCCCGGCGTTGACCTACAGCGGACCGCGGGAGGACGGCGGTACCGAGACCAGGAGCACCGGTTCGGGCGGTGCGGCGAAGCGGCAGGGAGCGGCGACGGTTGCCAGCTCGAAGGAACCTGGCCGCAACTCGCCGTGCCCCTGCGGTTCGGGCAAGAAGTACAAGCTCTGCCACGGACGGCCCGGCGCGATCTGACAGGCGCCGTCGGCGAGGGCGAGGGCCAGTGCCGCCCCGCCTGATTCGAGCGACGCGGCCGGGTATATGAAGAACAGGGCGGAGTCGTGCCGCTACCCGGCGTGACAGTCGGGCCGTGGGCGATCCGAGCGTGCCGCCTCACCGACCGCACGAGCAAAGGGGACTTCATGACCGCAGCCGACCCGCGACCCGCGACCACGACCGACGGCGGGATTCCCGTCGCCAGCGACGAGCATTCACTGTCCGTCGGTCCGGACGGGCCGCTGCTGCTGCAGGATCACTACCTGCTGGAGCAGATGGCGAATTTCAACCGCGAACGCATTCCGGAGCGGCAGCCGCACGCGAAGGGCGGCGGCGCGTTCGGGGTCTTCCAGGTCACCGGAGACGTCAGCGCCTTCACCCGGGCCGCGGTGTTCCAGCCCGGCACCGAAACCGAACTGGTGATCCGGTTCTCGACCGTCGCGGGGGAGCGCGGGAGCCCCGACACGTGGCGCGACCCGCGGGGGTTCTCGGTGAAGTTCTACACCTCCGAGGGCAACCTGGACCTCGTCGGGAACAACACCCCGGTGTTCTTCATCCGTGACCCGATGAAGTTCCAGCACTTCATCCGTTCGCAGAAGCGGCGGGCGGCCAACAACCTGCGCGACAACGACATGCAGTGGGATTTCTGGACGCTGTCCCCGGAGTCGGCGCACCAGGTGACCTGGCTGATGGGCGACCGGGGGATCCCCCGCACCTGGCGGCACATGAACGGGTACTCCAGCCACACCTACATGTGGATCAACGCAGACGGAGTGAAGTACTGGGTCAAATATCATTTCAAGACCGATCAGGGCGTCGAGTTCTTCACCCAGGACGAGGGCGACCAGATGGCCGCCGTCGACACCGACTACCACCAGCGGGATCTGTACGAACACATCGAGTCGGGCGAATTCCCCAGCTGGACGTTGAAGATGCAGATCATGCCGTTCGAGGACGCGAAGACCTACCGGTTCAACCCGTTTGACCTGACCAAGGTGTGGCCGCACAGCGACTACCCGCTGCGGGAGGTGGGCCGGATGACGTTGAACCGCAACGTCACCGACTACCACGCGCAGATCGAGCAGGCGGCGTTCGAGCCCAACAACGTGGTCGCCGGGACCGGGCTGTCACCGGACAAGATGCTGCTGGCCCGCGGGTTCTCCTACGCCGACGCGCACCGCGCCCGGCTGGGGGTGAACTACAAGCAGATCCCGGTCAACACCCCCAAGTCGCCGGTCCACAGTTACTCCAAGGACGGCGCCATGCGGATCACCCCGGTGTCCGACCCGGTGTACGCGCCGAACTCCTACGGCGGGCCGCTGGCCGACCCGGCCCGCACCGACGACGGCGGGACGTGGCACTCCGACGGCGAGATGGTGCGCACCGCTTACACCCTTCGGCCCGAGGACGACGACTGGGGCCAGGCCGGCACCCTGGTCCGTGACGTGCTGGACGACGCCGCCCGCGCACGGCTGGTCAACAACGTGGTCGGCCACCTGCTCAACGGGGTCAGCGAGCCGATCCTGCTGCGCGGCTTCGAGTACTGGCGCAACGTCGACAAGAACCTGGGCGACCGGATCGAGCAGGGCGTCCGCAGCAAGCAGGACGAGAAAGACCCGAAGGCCGCCGAGCAGGCCAATTCCGCACGGGACAGCATGCAGGCCAAGGCCTAGCGGCGTATCGCACGGCCAGAACCTCCGAGTTGGCGTTGGGAGCGCGTTCCCCCGCCACCTCGGAGGTTCTTGCTGCGTGGGTCGTAGCAGTCGGACCACGCACCTGGTCTTCAAGATCGCGGAGCGATTCGGGCGGTGCCCGGTGATGTTGATCTCGGCGCTGCGCCATTCGATGATCCCGGTTGTGCCGCGGGTGGTCCCCGCACGGAAATCGTCACAGACTGATGACTATTGTGCGAACAGCGCTGCTGCCGAAATGGTTAGCCCTCGGCTCGAGGGACCCGAAAGATCCAGGTGTGGCCCACGTCTCGGGACCCTGTGCCCTGTCAGGTTGTCGATCGAGAGACTCGAGTAGGGGTCGCGTGCAGCGCATCAGCGCATCAGCAGCGGTCAGCGTCGACCGCGGCGCCACGACCCGCGAATCCGCGTATTCGGTCGAGGCGGAAGCCATGCGCGCTGCGACAGCCAGTTGCGGAGCCCACCCGGACGACGCGCTGATTCATTCTCGTCCCGAAAAGAGCACGAAGTGTCCGGGTCTGAAGAAAAGCTCTCCAGAGGGCTCAAACAGCGTCACCTCACCGTGATCGCCATTGGCGGTGTGATAGGCGCGGGCCTGTTCGTCGGTTCCGGGGTGGTGATATCCAACACGGGACCCGGTGCCTTCCTCGGCTACGCGTTGACGGGTGTCCTGATCGTGCTGGTGATGCGGATGCTCGGCGAGATGGCGGCGGCCAACCCCTCAACGGGGTCGTTCGCGGACTACGCGCGACAGGCACTCGGTGGCTGGGCGGGGTTCTCCGTCGCCTGGCTGTACTGGTACTTCTGGGTCATCGTTGTCGGCTTCGAGGCAGTAGCGGGCGCAAAGATTCTCACCTATTGGATCGATGCGCCGCTGTGGTTGCTCTCCCTCGGGTTGATGGTGTTGATGACCGTCACGAACCTGTTCTCGGTGTCCTCGTTCGGTGAGTTCGAGTTCTGGTTCGCCGGGATCAAGGTCTCGCGATTGGACTCTGGCCGAACAAGGGCATGGACTTCAGCAATCTCACCGCCCATGGTGGACTGTTTCCGATGGGTGTCGGCGCGATCTTCTCGAGCATCCGTGGTGGTGATCTTCTCGATGGTCGGAGCGGAAATCGCCACGATCGCCGCTGCGGAATCAAAGGATCCGGCCAGGGCCGTGGTGAAGGCCACCAACTCGGGTGGTCGCCCGTATTTCGATCTTCTTCGTCGGGTCTATTTTCCTCCTCGCGGTCATCCTGCCATGGAATTCCACCCAACTCTCGGCGTCCCCCTACGTCAGTGCCTTCGACGCGATGGGGATCCCTTACGCGGCAACCATCATGAACGCGGTGGTGCTGACGGCGGTGCTGTCGTGCCTGAACTCGGGTCTGTACACCGCGTCACGGATGCTGTTCGTGTTGTCCGGACGGCGTGAGGCGCCGGCGGGACTGGTCAAGCTGAGTCGACGCGGCGTTCCGATGGCCGCGATCCTGACCTCGACCGTTGTCGGCTTCCTGTGCGTGCTGGCGGCCGCGATCTCACCCGGCACGGTGTTCCTGTGTACGACGGTGGTTGGTGCGGCAACGACCTGTTTCCCACCGTGCTCGACGCGGACCACCGCGCGAAGGCGGTGGACCTGGTCAGGCGGCTCGGTGACGGATTGGCGCAGGAGGCGTACCTCGGTTTCTTCGAGGTGGACATCCTTGTCGACCTCGATGCCGACGAGGTGTACCTCGGCGAACTGAACCCACGGATCCTCAGCCAACCGCTGACAATTCCGACGCCGGCACCGCCGAGCTTGACCACTTCTGGAATCTGACCACCGACCCGACCGGCGAACACTCCGTTCGGCGGATCGAACGGGACGTGGACGCGACCCGCTCTACGGAGCAGGCTGCCACGAGGGTCGCCGCCTGTCGTCACGCCCTGATGGCCTCCGTTACCGCGAAGCTGGAGTCCGCACCGACATCCGCGACCGCCACCACGCACTCCCCAGCCGCACCACGAGAGTGCGGACGAGCCCCGGCCGGACCCGACGCCGGGTGATCCGAAACCTGGCGGCGCGCTGGCGGCCTGAGGCGCGAGAGCGCGCCTTTGGGATCGCCCGGCGGCCCCGGCGAGCACTGTGCGGGTACTTCGGACAGGATTGGGTGAAGACCCGTCCGTCGGTCGGGTTGCTGGCGTGCCTTTCAGGAGGTTTTCATGTCGATCGGACCCGTCGAACTGCTCGTGCTGTCGTTCCCGAGCGAGCTGGCCGATCCTGCGGTTGTCGCCTCCGTGCAAGAGGTGGTCGCGAGCGGCTTCGTGACGGTGCTGGATCTGGTCTTCGTGTCCAAGTCGCTGGACGGGGAGGTGCGCGTGGTGGACGTCTCCGAGGGACTGGACGAGCACGGGTTGGCGGTGCTCGAGGTGCAGGGTCAGGCGCTGATCAGCGACGACGACCTCGAACTGGCCACCGACACGCTCGACGCAGGCACCTCGGCCGTGGTGATCGTGTATGAGAACAGTTGGGCGCGAAAGGTTTCCGGGGCCATCGCGGATGCCGGTGGCGAGCTCACCCTGCATGTGCGGATCCCGCGCGACGTCGTAGAGGCCGCCTTGGAGAATGCGCTGGCCGAATAGCTCGCAGTCCCCGCTCATCACGGTCACCACCACACGGTCACCACCACACGATCACCACCACACGATCACCACCCCACGATCACCACCCCACGATCACCACCACACGATCACCACCACACGATCACCACCATGGAGGGAATCCCATGCTTCGTCGAAGAGGTCCCGGGCTGCTGGGTACGGTCGCGCGCACCGCAGTCGTCGCCGGCACCGCAACAGCCACGGCCAACGCGGTCAGCCGCCACGGCCAGCAGAAGGCGGCCGAGAAGGAGGCAGCCGCCGAACAGCAGGCCGGACCGCCGCCCGCCGCGCCGCCACCCCCCGCGCCGCCGCCGCCCCCGGCCGCTCCGACCCCGGATGCCACCTCGACCGACGACCTGGTCGGCCAGCTCACCCAACTCGGCAAGCTGCGGGACGCAGGGGTGCTCTCCCCGGACGAATTCGCAGCGGCGAAGACGAAGCTGCTCGGCGGCTGAGCCTGACGGGGTTCGCGTCTGCAGAGTTGCAGCGTTGGCCGTCAGCAGAGTTGCAGCGCCGTCATCCGCCAACGCCCGTCGACGCCCTGGATCCGAAACGCCAAGGCACGCACCCGCTCCGCGCGCCGGTACGAAACGCTCACCTCGGCAACCCCGTCGGCGGGTTCGCACACCCGGACCGAGACCAGGTGGGGCAGCGCCGCCGACGCGCAGGTGGGCCGGTCGGCCAGCCCGGCGTAGACGTCCGGCGCGCAATGCACACGCAACTGCCCGAGGGGTCGGCGTCCGGACAGCACCTCGATGACGGCGCGCGCGAGGACCGAAGCGCTGCGCTCCGCGGAGGGAAGGTCGGCCGTCGTGGTCAAACGCACTCCGATGTCGGCCTCCTCCGACCAGGCCGGCACGCCGGCCGAATGAATCAGCGGTGACGTGGCAGCCGTCCTGCTGGTGACGCCGAGCGCGGCGACACGGGTGGGCGTGGTTCCGGCGATGCGTCGAGCGGTCGCCATGCCGCCGTCGCCGGCGGTCCGCCAGGCGGTTCCCGGCACGCCGGCCGCACCCGCGCTGCGGGGCGGGGTCCCCGGACCATTGGTGGTGACGAGGCTCGATCCGCGGGTGATGGGCGGCGCATCCGCCTGGATGGCCGCGGAACGCACCGCAGGTCGCTGCGCCGGATAGGGGACCGTCGGGCGGGTGACCGGGCGGATCGGCGAAAGGCCGTCGGTTTCGTCATCGAAGGGCGGTTCGCAATCGGGGACCCTGGCCAGATGGGGGAGCCCGCGCGACCGGGTCTGGTCGACGGGCAGTTCGCGGCCATGATCGTCACGCACCCGCTGGCCGTTGACCCGGTGATCGTCGAGACGTGGGGCGCGTCGACGGCTCTGCAGGGAATCCTCTGCAACACCGGCCGCTACTGCTGCTGTCATCGTCATGGCCTCATCTCGGGGGTACCGGGCAGCAGGTGCTGGCCCGGGATGATCAGGTCGGGGTCCGCGCCGATCACTTCGACGTTCGCCGAATACCAAGTACGCCAGGCGGTGTCGATCTCCGCATCGGTGGCGTCGGACGGTAGGTGACGCGCCGCGATGGCCCACAGGGTGTCGCGGGGTTGCACGGTCACTGATCCGTGGGCCTCCGCCGCTGCGTTGGGTGCCGGTGCGGCTGCGTCAGTGCCGGGTGCGCGGGCTGGGCCAACAGCTGGGTTCGACGGCGTGCCGGGATCACTGGTTTTCGACGGCGCGGTCGGGCCGGGTGTGGAGGACGGGAGATTGTTCGGACCTGTTGCGGTGGGCGCCGGTGCCGGGATCGCGGCGGTCGGGATCGCCGTCGGCGCAGTCGTGGCTGGTGTGTCGGGTGCCGGTCTGTCGGGTGGGGTCGACTCGGCTTGGGTCGTGTCGGGTGCTGGTGTGTCGGGTGGGGTCGACTCGGCTTGCCTCGTGTCGGGCTGGGTCGTTGCGGGCGGGTCTCCGTTAGGGCTTCCCACTGCGGGAGCCGTCGACACCGGCGCCGCGGGATCGACGCCGGACTGCGGCGAGCGCTGATCGGTGGAGTCGGTCGTCGGCATTCCGCTGGATGCGGGTCCGGCGGGGCTGTTGCCGGCTGTCGGCGCGGGCGTTTCCGGGGAGCTATTGCCATCGACCGCTTCGGGCCAGTCGATATCCAGCAGTGGCGTCGAGGGATCCGCACTGTTCGCGGCGGCGGACGTCGCCGCGACATTCGCGACGCTGACGACTGCGGCGCCGGTGCTATCCGGAGCCGCGCAGCCGGCAGCGCCGGCGATGGCAGTGACGCCGACCGCGGCAATCACCAGCCGCCCGGCGGCAGCGGGAGCGATGCACCGCAACACTTTTCGTGCCGTGCGACCAACGGCGCCGGGAAGGCGGCCGACCCCTGCGATGATCACGATGGTCAGCGTCCAGGCCAGCAGGACCCAGACGATCAGGCCCGCGGCCATCAGCACCGCGTTCTCGGCGGTGTCCAGGAACCCAGGAGCGGTGTTCGACGCTCCGACACCTCTCGCAGCCGTACGGCCATTGCCCTGGTCGGCGTCGGTCAGGGCGTCGACCACGGCGGATACCAGGTCGCCGGGTCGTGGCAGCGCCATCGCGAGCACACCGAGCGCGGCCAGGCAGCCCAGCAACTTCGCCCAAGCGGCACGCACTCCCTTGCTCAGGTCCGCGTGATCGCCCGTCATCTCCTGGTGCCAGGCAGCCGTCACCCGCCACGACCCCGAGCCGGAGGGAGTCGCCGGCCCATTGTGCAGAACGTTGCGTTTGACATCGTTTGTCACAGGATGAAGTGAAAACGATGCGGCTAAGCTTTGTCAAGGTGAGATCGGCTCGGTCGGTGTTGACTGGGGGAGGGGAGGTTTGTCAGGGTGAGGCATGCGCTGGGACCGGCTGTTCTCCGACCTGGAGGCTCGCTTCGACGAGATCGCGGACTCCGAGGCGGTGGCCGAGATGCCCGACCGCCAGCGGGTCGCAGTGGGCGCAGTCGGACTCACCCAGCGGTTGGCCGGTTCGCTGGGCCAGCCGATCAGGGTCCGGGTCGCCGGTGGCGCCGCAGTCGGAGGAGTGCTGTCGCGGGTCGGGCCGGATTTGGCTGCTGCTCGCAGAGCGTCAGGGGCGCGACGTGCTGATCGCGACACGGGCGGTTGCGCTGGTCGAAGGGCTGACGGCGGTGACGGCGTTGCCGCTGTCCTCGGTGGCGCTCCGGCTGGATCTGCGGCACGTCATCCGCGGCTTGGCACGGGACAGGTCTCCGGTGGTGGTGTTGGTGGCCGGGAGCGCCGTGAGCGGCGCGACCGGTGCCGCGGAACCGGGGCCGGCGCTGTCCGGCACCGAGATCACCGGCACCATCGATCGGGTCGGCGCCGATTTCGCCGAGGTCGCCGTGCACGCCGCGTGGGAGCCGCGCCGGGCGGGTACCGTCCGATCGGTGGTCCTGGTGCCGCTGGCCGCCGTGCTGAT
>DASQFG010000682.1:0-8836 GCA_035633315.1 Nakamurella sp.
AGCCCGCCGCCCGGGGGCGGTGGGTCGGTCCAGCCGGCGGTGGGTCGGTCCAGCCCGGGGTTCGCCTGGCGATGCCCGCCGGATCGTGGGACGCGCGAACGGCTCGCAGGCGTGCCAGCACGGGCATTCTCGAGCTCGGACCCTGGAACAGAGGAATTCCTCGCCGCTCCTCGACCTGACCTTCACCGCGCCCCGGCACAACCGATTCACCGTGGTGCTTACCGTGGTCGCCATGCCCCTGGACGCCAGCAGCACCGACGCAGCGCCGGACTACCGCGTCGCCTGGCTCGGCGACCCGCCACCCGACGGCGCGCGGGTGCCGACGCTGGTGCTGCTGCACGGTTACGGCTCGAACGAGCAGGATCTGATCTCGCTGGTCCCGGCGATGAAGATGTTCCTGCCGACCACCACCGCCCGGGTGATCGCGGTGCGGGGGTCGTTTTCCGCGCCCGGACGTCCCCGCGGCTATTCTTGGTTCCCTGGCTCGGTGGTCAACCAGCCCAGCGCCCCAGCCATTGCGCGAGTCGCCGACGGGGTCGCCGATCTCGTCCGCCGCTTCACCGATCGGGCTGTGGTTCTGGGCTTCTCCCAAGGAATGTGCACAGCGATCAACGGTGCTGCGGCGGCACCCGGATCTGGTCGATGCCCTGGTCGGGCTCAGCGGGTTCATGTTCGACGACGACCAACCCGGTGACGCCGCGCTCGCGGCGAACGCCGCGGGTGGCCACGGCGTGCCGACCTTCGCCGGCTACGACCCGAACGACCCGCTGATTCCCGCGGCCGCCAATCGCTGGGCACTGACCTACCTCCGCACCCACACCAACCTTGAGGAGCACAGTTACCCGGGCATGGGTCACACCGTCTCGCTGGACGAGATCGCAGACCTGGCAAGGTTTCTGCGGCGCACCTTGCCCATCCGACGGCGCTGACGGGTGCTCCGCAGGCTCCGGCACACCCTTCCGACCAGGAACGACTCGCTCGCGGAGATCAGCTGATAATCGCCTAACGCTGCGTACAGTCAGCCAGCAGGTCAGCTCGGGCGACGGATAGGACGTCGGGTAGTCGTGTCGGAAGTCGGGTAGTGGTCGGAAGTCGGGAGGGAGCTGCATGGTCGGCTTGCTGTGGGCAGCAGCGGCGATCCTCGGGGCCGCGGGTCTGAGCAAGCTGGCGCAGCCGGCGTCGACCGTCCACGCGCTGAAGGCCGCTCGGATTCCACGACCCCGAGTCCTTGCCCCGACGGCAATGGTCAGGGTCGCGGGCGCGACCGAACTCGCCGTCGCCGGCTACGTGCTGGGGTGGGGCGGCTCGCCGGCGGCCGCTCTGCTGGCAGTCTGTTACCTGATCCTGACCGTGGTCGCCTGGCGGATGCTGCGGGTCTCGCCCGGTCAGGATTGCGGATGCTTCGGCGGATCGTCCGAACCCATCACCCGCTGGCATCTGCTCGTGGACATCGCCGGCCTGTCGATCGGCGTCGCAGCGACCCGCTGGCCCCAACCGTCGGTCCTCGACGAGGTGACAGATCAAGGCGCACAAGGAGTCCTGCTCGTCGGCCTGTCACTGCTCCTGGCGTGGCTGTGTTATCTGCTGATGACCGCGTTGCCCGCCCTGGGAAACCTACGAGCGAAGGTGGCAGACCGTTGACCGTACTGATCGTCCTCCTGACGGTGGTTGTGCTGGTGCTCTGTGTGCTGGTCGCCGGATTGTTGCGCGCCTACGCGACGGTGCTCGCCCGGTTGCACCAGCTGGACGGCTCCCCCGATCACGCTGCCGATCATGGCGCCGGCACCGGCACTGTCACGAAGGTGTCGGCACCGCCCTTCCGCACCGCCGACGGCGTCATGCCGCTGGACCGCGGTGACACCGGGCGCAGCGCACCGCGCCAGACAGCTGCGGGACGGGCGGAATGGGTTGCCGCACATGACATCGTGGGTCAGGGATTGTCGGGCGAGGTGGTCTCCGTGCGCACCGTCGCGGTCGCACACGACAGCGTGATCGTCTTCCTGTCCTCGGGCTGCTCCGGCTGCACGACGTTCTGGGAGCAGCTCGCCGATCGCCGCGGGCTGGCAGCGGTCGGCGACAGCCGGGTCGTGGTGGTCACCAAGAGCCCCGAGGACGAGAGCCCGTCGGTGCTGCGTCAGCTGTGCCCACCTGACGTCGACCTGGTCATGTCCAGTTCGGCGTGGGCGGACTACGACGTCCCCGGCTCGCCGTACGTCATCGTCGTCGACGGTGGCACCGGTCGGGTCAAGGGCGAGGGATCCGGCACTTCGCTGACGCAGATTTCCGGGTTGATGCAACAGGCCTACGGGGACGGCGCGTCGTTCGGCGGCCGCCGACGCGTCGTCAAACCCCGGGCCGACGCCGAGCGCGAGGTCGATGTCGACCGCGCCCTGCTCGCCGCCGGGATCGGCCCCGGCCACGCGAGCCTGTACGCCCCCAGCACGTCTGCGGAGGCCCCGGTCCTCGACCCGGCCGTAAGCGCCGCGACGCAGCCGGCTCATCGCCGGCTCGACCTGCTCGACGCGCGCGAGGGGAACGGCCGGTGACCGGCGATCCGGCGATTTCCGGGCATGGATTCTCGGTGCAACTGCCCACCGCGTGGGAGGGCCGCATCTACCGCCGGCCCCCACCGACCACGGCGTTCACCCCGAAGAACCGCGCGGCGGGCAGCACCGGGATCGCCGCGACCCAGGCACCGAACGGCTGGCTCGGCGAGCAGACCCGGGCCGTCGTGCACCTGGGCAATTTCGCACTTCCCGCGGTGCGCGGAGACTACGGCTCCGGTGCCGTGGAGAAAATGATTGCGGAGAACACCTTTATCGCCCTGGTGGAGTTCGGCCCGGAGTGCCTTGGCACCGCACTGTACGGCTCCGTCGGGCTGCCGCGGGTGAGCCCGGACAAGTTCGATCCCAACGGGCTCCAGCGTCGCCTTCCCGGGCAATCGGGATGCCAGTACTTCTTCACCGAGCAGAGCCGGCCCATGTGCCTGTACGTCGTGCTCGGCTCCCACCGGCAGGTCTCGCCGCTGTCCGCACAGGTCAACCAGGTACTCGATCGCATCAAGGTGGACGCGCCATGACGATGACCCTCACCGAGCGCCTCGTGCACAAGATCGGCGCCCGGCCCCGGACTCCCTCGACGTCACGACGCGGCTTCCTCGGCGGCGCTGCTCTGGTGGGCGCCGCCCTGGCTGTCGACCCGTGGGGATATCTGGTCCGCCCGGCGAACGCGTACGACGCTGTGTGTGGCTCGGAACCGAATTGTGCCGACGGCTACTCGGCTTTTTGTTGCACGATCAACGGCGGCAGCAACACCTGCCCGCCGAATTCCTTCATCGGCGGGTGGTGGAAGGCCGACAACTCGTCCTTCTGCGCCGGGTCCGCGCGGTATTACATCGACTGCAACGCTTTTCGTGACGACGCGTGGCAGTGTCATTGCGCCGAGGGCAGTTGCGACCAGCGCCGGGTGGCGTGCAATCAATTCCGTTACGGCCAATGCAGTCTGGACATCCCCGCCTCGAATACCGGGCCGGTGGTGTGCCGGATGGTGTCGTGCACACCGCCGTGGCAGCAGTTTGGCGGGACCTGCACCAGTTCCAGCGCGACGGACAATCAGACGGCCAGCCATTCCGCGCCGTGCCTGAACGGTCGGGCGCCCGTCGGCAGTCTCGATGTCGTCGCCCCCGACGGCGGATCCGTCCGGGCGATCGGGTGGGCCTTCGACCCCGATCAACCCGGTACCGACATTCAGGTCGCCGCTTACGTCGACGGGGTGGGAATCGGCTGGCTCCCGACCGGCCGGCCGCGCGGTGACGTGAACGCGGCCTACGGCGTCGGCGGCAATCACGGATTCGACTTCTCGATTCCGGTCGGCTGGGGAAACCACGACGTCGCGGTGTACGCGATCAATGTCGGTGGTGCGGGCCCGGGCAACCCGCTGCTCGGCACGGGCAGCGTGACCACCGGCGTGCTGCCCGTCGGGTACCTCGATTCCGTGGTCGCCGCGCCCGACGGCAGGATCCGCATGCGCGGCTGGGCGTTTGATCCCGACGAACCGGCGACGGCGATTCAACTGGCCGTGTACTCCGACGGCGGTGGGATCGGCTGGGTCCCGACCGGGCTCCCGCGGCCCGACGTCAACTCGATCTTCGGGATCGGCGGGAACCACGGGTTCGACGTCAGCATCGATGCTCCACCGGGGGATCACACCGTCCAGGTCTTTGCCATCAACGTGGCCGGCGGCGTGGGGAATCCGCTGATCGGCGCCGGCAACGTCCGGGTGGGCCTGCCGATGGGATACCTCGACCGGGTGGTGGCGACTGGCCGCACCGTGCACGTGTCGGGCTGGGCCTTCGACCCCGACCAGCCGGACACCGCCATCCAGATCGCGGTATACCGCGACGGTGTCGGCGTCGGCTGGTTCCCGTCCGGCGGCCTCCGGCCGGACGTCAACGCGATCTTCGGGATCGGCGGCGACCACGGATTCGACATCGCCATCGACACCCCGCCGGGAACGCACTCGTTCGACGTCTACGCGATCAACGTCGGGCCGGCAGCAGGGAACCCGTACCTCGGCAGCAAGTCCGTTCAGGTGACGGGATGACGGATTCGATCCTGAACGCCGAAGCGGGCGGCTCCGACGCCCTGGCCTTCGTCTGGGTCACCGTGCTGGTGACTGTGGCGGCTGCCGTCCGGGGAGTGTGGTCGCCGTGCGGGCTGTCGATGATCTCGGCCATCAACCCGTTCACCGAACGCTCCCGCCGCAACCGCTACTGGCTGACCGCGCTCTGGTTCATCGCCGGATCGGTGCTCGGCGGGGCGATGCTGGGCGGTCTCGCGGCGATCGGGGCAGCGCTGTGGGGATCGTTGCCGGCGTCGGTCGCGGTCACGGCCGGCATCGCCTGCGTCGGCTGCCTTGTCGCGGCGGCCAGCGACAGCTCCACCTTCGGCTTCGGGCTGCCCGGCCATCCGCGGCAGGTCAACGAACAATGGTTGGACCGCTACCGTCGGTGGGTCTACGCCTGCGGGTTCGGCGTGCAGATCGGCGTCGGATTCGCGACCTACATCATGACGGCCGCGGTGTACCTGACCGTGCTGCTCGGTGCGCTGAGCGGCTCTCCGGCAATGGCTTTCGCCGTCGGACTGCTGTTCGGACTGGTCCGCGGGCTGGCCGTGCTGCTGAGCAGCCGGGCCCGGGATCCCGGTGCCCTGCGGATGCTGCACCGGCGGCTGGACCAGCTCGCCCCGTGGTCGCTGCGGGCCGCGATCGCAGTGGAGACGGCCGGTGCGGCCGTCCTCGGCCATGCCGCGGCGGGCCCGGTCGGGCTTGCCCTCGTGGCGGTCCCAGTGGCGACCGTGCTCGTGCTCGGTTGCTCCCGGAGCTGGCGGCGCCACCACGAGTCGTCTGCGCCGGACCCCCGGCCGCAGCCGGATGCGCCGGTCGACCGGTACTGTCCGGTACCGACGCACCGACGCTGACGAGGGGGGTTTCGTGGCTGCACACCGGATGCGCCGCCGCTGGTCGTTGGCGGTCGCGCTGTGCGCCGGCCTTGTGCTGACCGGCTGCGCCAGCTCGGTCAACGGCGCGGCGGGTTCGTCATCGGGATCGACAGCCACCCGGCCCGCCCCGGCGGGCGGCACGGCGGCCCCGGCGCTACCGGACTGCACGAACGGCGCCCTGCCGACGATGACGCCCGGGACCATCACCGTGGGTACCGAATCGCCGGGCAGGTCCCCGTGGTACGAGGGAGATCCGCGTTCCGGCCAGGGTCTCGAGCCGGCGGTGGGTTACGCGCTCGCGCAGGTGCTGGGCTTCGATCATGATCACGTCAGCTGGACCGTGGTCGACCGGACGCAGGCAGCCGCCGGCTCGGCGACCGGATTCGACGTCGACCTCGACCAGTTCACCGCTCCGGACGCCGGCACTCCTACCGCGGACTACTCGACCGGCTACTTCGCGGTGACCGACACCCTGGTGACCCGGCAGGGTGACGCCAGCGCGCCGAAATCCACGGCCGCGCTGGCGGGCGCGCGGCTGGGTGCGGTGTCCGGCACCTCGAGCACCGACGGCGTCACCCGCGTGAGTGGCGCCGCGCCGACATCATTCAGCGGACCGCAGCAGGCGCTGGCCGCGTTGGCGGCCGGTTCGCTGGCGGGAGTGGTGCTACCGACCCCGGACGCGCTGGCCGCGGCGCAGGCCGATCCCACCCTCAGCCTCGCCGGGCAGCTGCCGTCGGATCCGCAGATGCAACCCGATCAGTTCAAGGTCTTGCTGCCCAAGGGTTCCGCGCTCACCGGATGCGTGTCGGCCGCGGTCGACCGGCTCCGCGTCGAGGGCACCCTGCAGCAGCTGGCGCAGCAGTGGGTCGACTCGCAGGTTCCCGAACTGCGCTGACCGCTGCCGGGGCCTCGTGGATCAACCGGCCACGGTGATCCGGCGGCAACCCAGCAGCGGGTTGCTGGCTCCCCCGCCGGTGGTGATCGCGTAGGCGCACACGGTATGTCCACCCGGCCGCGCGGGGAAGCTCGCCCAGTAACCGGAATTGGTGGTGAAGCCCGGGTAGGCGCCGGCCACGTCGGGCCGGCTGCCCCCGGTGAAGTAACCCGCGTGCGCCTCAGTGCCCGCGGCGCTGGCGTCGTAGACGTGGATCTGGACCCGGCCACCGGGATCGTTGGGGTTCAGGGCCCAGCCCGTCGCGACTATCTGTCCTGATTGGGTGCCGACCAGGTCCAGGGAGCCGAAAGCGTCGAGGACCTGGATGGTCCGACACCCCAGCAACGCGTTACCGGCGCCGCCGCCGGTGGTGATCGCATACGTGCACACCGAATGGGTGCCGACCTCGACCGAGGGGATCGCCGTCCGATAGCCGTGGTCGGCCCCGTAACCGGGAAACACCCAGGCAACGTCCGGCCGGTCGCCGTCCGCGCGGAATCCGGGATACCCACGGGTGCCGGAAGGTCCGGTGTCGTAGACATGGATTTCGACGTGCTCGCCGGGGTTGTTCGGGTTCAGCGCCCAGCCGGCCGTGACGATCTGCCGGGTGTCGACGCCGACGCCGTCGAGATAGCCGACTGCGTTGCGGACCTGGATCGTGCGGCAGCCGAGCAGCGGGTTGGTCCGGGGCGGGTTCACCTCGATGGCATACGCACACACCGAGTTCGTGCCCTCGCCCATGGGTGGCAGACCCGCCGAGAATCCCGTCGCGCCGCCGGCCCAGGGGTAGGCGGCGGCCACATCCGGGCGTGACCCGCCGGTGGAGACGGCCGTTCCCCGGCTGCCGCCGGGACCCGTGACGTAGACGTGCACCGCCTCACTCTGCCCGGGGGCCTCCGGATCGGCCGCCCATCCAACTGCCGTCAACAGATCGTTCGCCGGGTTGGCCACCACATCCAGTGAACCGGTCGGCAGCGGCCGCGTCGTCGATGCCTGAATGACCGTCGCGGCATGAGTGGACGTGTCCCGCATCGGATCCGGATAGCCGGTGCTGAGCTGCAGGACCGCGACGAAGCTGCGGTCGGTGTAGCCCACGGAATGGATGGCGCACGACGGCGACGTCCAGAAGCTGTCGCAGCCCCAGCCTTGTTTGGAGCCGTGGTCTCCGCTCACTGCGTTGAGACCGAAGTGTTGATCGAAACCGTCGGATCCGTTCGGGGCCGTTTGCGCCATCACCGGAATCAGCCATGGCCCGACCGCGGGGTCCTGCGAGGCCCGGAACAGGAAATTGGTCATGTCCCCCGCGGTGATCCGGACAGCGCCCCAATGCCCGACCCGGTCGGTCGCATTCGTGGTGTTGCCCAACCCGTCACGGGCCGCGATGGTGGGAACCGCATCGGCGCTGAACATCTTCGACGCCGTGTCGTCATCGGAGTACTCGAGCATGTAGGCCAGCTGGTTCTTCACCGAATCGGGCGTCGCCGTGTACCCGCCGTAGAGCACCAGGTAGTAGCTGGCCAGCAACAGCTTCATGATCGACTCGGAGGCGACCTGGGCCTGCGCGTTGCCCGTCTGTGCGGTGATGGCGCCGGTGCCGCGGTCCACCACACTGATGAAGGGGGTCACCGACCGGTTCGCGGCGTAATTCACCGCGTCGGCGACCGCGTCGGCGGGTGTGGCCGCAGCGGCTACCGGCGCCGGCGCGAGACCCAGCACGGCGATGATGGCCCCGACGAGCAGCAGGCGTCCGCCTCGAGCCACCCTGACCCCCGCTCATCATCGTCAGCCGTGCCTGCCGGAAACACCGTCGACGGATCGTATCCGCATGGTCGCGGTTGCCGGCGGACGCACGGTCCGGGGTGCACGCCGCGTCGCCGGAGCCGAGCGCGTCAAGACCTCGGGGCCGTGCGGACCCTGCGGCCCGTCAAGTCAATTCCTTGACCTGGCGGAGCGTCTGCGCCCCGGACAGGCTGGCAGGGTGGCTGCGGCGGTAGCCGGTCACGTCCGTCACCTCGTCCGGATTCACCACTGCGGTGCTGATGCCGCGGCCGTCGCCGAACAGGCCGCCGCGGGATCGGTCACGGGCCGGTTCACCGCTCCCGAAGAGGTCGCCGACCTGGTGCTGCTGCTGGCAGCGACCGCGCGGGGAACGTCGCCGGGTCGGACTTCGTCATCGACGGCGGGCTGATCGGCACCCTTTGAACCCTGGTCATGAACCCTGGCCCTTCATCCGGTGCAGCAGCCAATCCCGGGAGGTATGGATCAGCGCGTACCTCGCGGTGCCGCGAGACCCGTGCAGGGTGAACACGATCCGGCGCTCGTTGCGGTCATGCTCCTCCCACCACCCGGTGTCGGCGATGCTCTTGTCGGCGTCCACGTAGGTCAGGTGCTCGAGGTCGTGATC
>DASQFG010000683.1:0-4381 GCA_035633315.1 Nakamurella sp.
GAAACTGACCGCCGCCGCGGGCATCGAGCTGACCATTCCGATCGGCACGATGATCGAACTGCCGCGCGCCGCGCTCACCGCCCGACGCATCGCCGGCAGTGCGGACTTCTTCTCCTTCGGCACCAACGACCTGACCCAGACCACATGGGGCTTCTCCCGTGACGACGTCGAGGCCGAGCTGTTCGTGGAGTACATGGACAAGGGCATCTTCACCATCTCGCCGTTCGAGACGATCGACGAGCACGGGGTCGGCCGGCTGGTGGAGATCGCGTCGCAGGAAGGCCGGGAAACCAAGCCTGGCATCAAGCTGGGCGTCTGCGGCGAGCACGGCGGCGATCCGGAGTCCATCCACTTCTTCCACAAGACCGGACTGGACTACGTGTCCTGCTCACCGTTCCGGGTTCCCGTGGCGAGGCTGGAGGCCGGCCGCGCGGTTGTCCTCTAACCAGCGATCGGACCACTGAACCACAGCCCTGACGCCGGTCCTCAGCCCGGTCCGCGGCTGACACCCGACCACCCGCCCACCTTGGATCACGAATCCGAGGTGGGCGGGCCTGTGTCCGCGGACGGCCCGGACGGCCCGGACGGCCCGGAGCGGTCAACGGTCGGATCACCAGGATCGCCGTCCCATCTATCCGGTACTGATTCGGTACTAGGGTGCGGTATGGACCGGCGTACCTGGGGTGCGGTGCTGGTGGTCGTGGTGATCGTCGCCGCCCTGACGGTGCCCAACCTGGCCGGTCGCCGCGTCGAGGGGACCGCCACCAGGATCCCGATCGCGGACCCGCCGCAGGTCGGCGACTGCCTGCTCGACGACCCCACCGGGAACCGGTCGGTGCTGGACTACACCTCGGTCGAGATCTACGCGGCGACGACCGGCCCGTGCGGCCAGGAGAACTACGGCGAAGTCGTGTCGGTGACGATGGACGCCCGCTGTTCCCGGTGACGGTCGCGAACCGGCTCAGTCATCCCGAGCCGATGGCCTGCAACCCGCTGGTCCGGGCCTACTTCGGCTGGCCGGACGGTGACGTCGGGCGTAGCGACGGCAGCACGGCGGACGCCTGGCGGCCGGTCGCCATCGCATCGGTCGGGCTGATCGGACCCAATCTGTGGCAGTACCTGGGTCGGCAGAATTGGTTGGCCTGCGTCATCTATCCGCGCAGCGGCCCGTACGCCGGCTCGATCGGTCGGTCGTTGGCGGCCCGGACCGCCGCCAATGCCTTCGCGCTCTGCCTGTCCGATCCCGGATCCGAGTCGCGGCAGTCGATCTCGTGCACGGTACCGCACCACACCGAGATCCTCGGCTGGGCGACGGTGACCGATCCACAGTCGGAGTTCGCAGCGCTGAATGACTCGTGCCGGCAGTTCGCGGCTCGGGTCACCGCATTGCCGGACGCGACCGCCGGCGGCCGGTTGAGCGTCGGTGCGCTGGTGCTGCAGGACGACGGCCAGGGCGGCTGGTCGGCCAGTCCGGCCAACACAGCCGCCTCCGCCGGCCAGGTCGCCTGCGCGCTGTCCGCGGACGGCACCGATCGATTGACCGGCACCCTGGTCGGTATCGCGGACGGCGCGCTGCCCTGGGCATGAAGCCCGTCGCGTGGAAACGACGGTCCCGTTCGCGCGCCCCACAACCGGCATTGACCGGCGAAGACCGGCAGTGACCGGGCCTATCTGCGAATACCAAGGGGCATGGACCGGCGCCGGTGGGGCTTCGTCCTGGTGATCGGCGTCCTGCTGCTCGCCCTGGTCGTGCCGAATGTGAGCCGACGGCGGATCGCCGGCCGGTCGCTGGCCGCCCCGATCGCCGGGCCCCCGCAGGTCGGGGACTGCCCGACCTGGACGTCATGGTGGGGCGGCCCACCCATCTCCGCGAGCTGGCCCGTCGATGCAGGAGACGCAGACGGGGCCGATGCCGACGAGCCCGCTGGCGGCGACCGGGCGGCCATCCGGATGGTCCACTGTGACCCACGCCAGGGCGAGATCCTGCAGATGGCAACGGATGTCGCGGATCTCTTCGAGGCGACGTACCCACCGGTCTGCTGCCGGTGACGACAGCAGGCGGCGTCGCGGTGCCCGACCTGGCCGCGTGCCGTGATGCGGCCTACCCGTGCCTCGCCGTGCGGTCGCCGAACGAGGCCGGCGACCGATCGGAACCTGCTGGGCCCGTGGGCGCCGCCCTCAACCGGCGACCGGGATGACCGACCCGACCGCCGGGGGTGCCCTACAGGTGGCAGCCGTCGTCATCCACTACGACGCGCAGGGGATCCTGCAGCACGGTGTCGCGCCCGGCCCGCACGGCGAACCCGGCCGGGCGGCGTGCACGTCTCCGCGCCGGGACCGGGGTCCCTGGGCGGATGGCTGGTCGGCCTCGGGAGTGGACCGCTGCCGTGGGCCGGGTGAGCGCCCGACCAACCGCAGCCCGACCACCGCAGCCCGGTCACGGCGGAGCCAGCCTCAGGACGGGGCGGAATCCGCCCGGTCCCGCTGCGCCGACCCGGAAGCCGACCCGGAAGCCGACCCGGAAGCGTGACCGTAGGTCTCCAGCACCTTCTGCGACAGCCTCGGCCACACCTGCACCGCCCACGGCCCGAAGTCGGTGTCGCACAGCGACACGCAGGCCAGGTGGGCCTCCGGGTCGACCCACAGGAAGCTGGCCGACTGTCCGAAGTGGCCGAAGGTTCGCGGCGAACTACCCGGCGCGGTCCAGTGCGGCGTCTTGTGGTCGCGGATCTCGCAGCCAAGGCCCCAGTCGTTGTTCTGCTGCCGACCGAACCCAGGGAGCACCCCGGCCAGGCCGGGGAACGCCAGGGTGGAGACCTGGTCCACCACCCGGGGGAGCAGCAGGGTGGGCCGGAGCAGTTCGCGGGCCAGGGTGGCCAGGTCGCGGATGCCGACATGCGCTCCGTGTGCCGGCGAACCGTCCAGCGCCGTCGAGGTCATGCTGAGCAGGTCGAGCACCCGGTCGTGCAGGTCGTTCTCGAACGAGCGGCCGGTGCGTCGCTCGAGATGCGTTGCCGCGACGTCGATTCCGCGGTTGGAGTAGATCCGGCGGGTCCCCGGCGGGGCCAGCGCGCGGTCCTCCTCAAAGGCATACCCGGAGGCGTGCGCGAGCAGGTGCCGCAAGGTGGACCCGGGCGGGCCGACCGGGTCGTCCAGGCTGACGACCCCCTCCTCCGCGGCATCGAGCACGGTCAATGCCGTCAGGACCTTGGTGATCGATGCCGCCCGATGCACGTTTCCGTCATCGATCAGGTCGATCACCCCGTCGGCGTCGACCACGGCGACCGACGCCGTGCCCACCGGCCAGTCGGCGATTTCCCGGCCCAGATCCATGACGCGTCCTTTCCTTGCCCGTCCGTGCCCGCCTGCTCGGCTCCCGTTGCGTCCCGCAGAGTGCGCGCGCTATAGCGATCACTGTGCCGGACGCAACAGGTGCGGGCGCGCTGGCATCCGTCGTTGCGGTCCCGCCAGAGTGTGCCAGCATCCTCGGGTGACGGCCGCCCCCGACCACCGCGTCCTCCGGCTCGTGCGGGACCAGGAACTCCGCGATCCGATGCTGGATATCGCCCTTGGACCCGCCTTGCTGCATGCGGCTTCGCGCTCCGGGGGCCAGGGCCCTGGCCACGGCGCCGCGCCGGTGCTGCGGCTCTACCGGCCGGCGCCGACGGTGGCGTTCAGCGGCCGGGACTGCGCTTCTCCCGGCATCGCCGGGGCCGCCGCCACAGCCCGCTCGCGCGGTTTCATCCCGGTCAGGCGCGGCGCCGGCGGCCGTGCGGTGGCCTACCACAGCGGTGCGCTCTGCGTCGATCATGTCAGCCCGGACGGCGCCGAGAAGAGTTCCACCGCCGAACGTTTCGCCTCCTTCGGGGCGCTGTACCGGGATGCGCTGCGGAGCCTGGGGATCGAGGGGGCAACTGTCGGCGAGGTCCCTGGGGAGTACTGCCCTGGGGAGTACAGCGTCAACGACGGCCACGGCCACAAGCTGGTCGGAACGGCCCAGCGCCTGGTGCCCGGTGCGTGGATGTTCAGCGCGGTCGTGGTGATCAGCGACCCTGACCCGCTGCGCGACGTGCTGGAGGCCGTCTACCGGGAACTGTTGCTGGACTTGGATCCGGCGTCAGTTGGTGCGATCGACCGCGCGGTGCCGGGGGTCAGCAAGGACGAGGTCGAGCGCGCGTTGCTCAGCACCTACGCCGCGATCGGTGCACTGGTTCCGGAGCCGCTTGCGGAGTCCGTCGTCGAGCTGGCCCTCGGTCGCGCTGATCGGCACCGGGTGCCGGAAGGCTGATGGTGCCGGGCTTCTCGGCGGCGGACGGGTTTCGATCAGGCCGCGACGAATCGCGCTCGCGCTGCGGCGCGCTCGCCTGCGTGTTAGGGTTCA
>DASQFG010000684.1:0-2491 GCA_035633315.1 Nakamurella sp.
AGGGCCAGCTCGGTGAACGAATCCATCGGTTCCTCCACCATCGGTCGATTTGTCAGGCACAGCCTGACAGGTCGCCACCGTTGAGTCCGCCTGAATTCGCACGGCTGCTCACCTCGCTGGCACCGATCCTGCGCCGGTTCCCGCGGCGCCTCGAGCGCAGCGCGGGCGCGGCCGAACACGGGCGGTTCGCCGTCGGCGTCCGGCTGCTGGCCGGTGAGCGGGAACGCGCGGCAATCACCGGGATGGTGCATCAGCCGGTGGTCGCGTTCCTGGCCGCCACGACCGGGATCATGGCGGTGCTGCTGCTCGGCGACGATGGCGGACCGGTGATGGCGCCGGGCATCACCCTGCAGGAGTTCATCGGCTACAACCTGCTGGTCGTCTCGTTCATCCTCGGGCTCCGCGCGATCGCGCCGGTGTTCCGCCGCGGCGCCGGCTGACCGAGTCGCCGCGACCGTTCAGGGCGACGGTTCAGAGCGCCGATTCAGCGTGCGGTGAGTTCGGCGAGCCCCTGGATCGCCGCGGTGAAACAGTCCATCGGAGGGGTGACCAGGCCGGCACCGACCTGCCCGGTGCCGGCGAGTTGGCCGGCCATCCCGGTGTTGATCTGCGGCAGGATCCCGGTGCGCAGCACCCGGGTGACGTCGATGCCGGTGGGCGCACCGCGAAATTCCAGGATGGGCACGGCGAACGCGGGGTTCTCCGACTGGGTGATCTCGTACATCCGCCGGGTGGTGGCCAGCGCATCGTGGACGGTGCCGCCGACGAACCGCACGATGGCCGGCGCCGCGGCCATCACCATCCCGCCGATGCCCATGGTTTCCGCGATGGCGGAGTCGCCGATGTCGGGGTTGGCGTCGTCCGCGCCGAACCCCGGCAGGAACAAACCCCGCGGGTACAGCGCCGGCCCGGTGAACCACTGATCGCCCGTCCCGGACACCCTGATGCCGAAATCGGTGCCGTTCCGGCACATCGCGGTGACCAGGGTCGACCCGGGAATGCCGGCCGCGGCGTCCCCGACCAGCTTGCCGGCGGGCATCACCAGGTTCAGGAAGAAGTGGTCGTTGCCGGCGACAAACCTTGCCACCTCGGCAATGTCGGAGGCTGGACGGTCGGAGGCGATCAACGCAGGGAGGATTTCCCGGAGGAACATCAGGGTGCCGGCGCGGTTCCGGTTGTGCCCCTCGTCGCCCATCTGCACCATCTGCCCGATGATCGCGGTGATGTCCACCGGCCCGGTGGCGCGGACCGCCGCAGCGAGCGCGGGGCCGAGGACGTCGGCCATCCAGCGCAGCCGGGTGATCACCTCGGGGCCGTAGGCGCCGTACCGCAACACCTTGCCAAGGCCCTCGTTCAGCGAGCACCAGGCGCGCGCACCGGTCGCCGGATCGGTCAGCTCGAACAGCCACATGGACGGCGAGATCACCCCGGCCATCGGACCCACCGCGTGCCGCTCGTGACACGGGCTGAGCGAGAAGCCTTGTCCGGTTTCGAGTTTCGCGACGGCCGCGGCCTCGTCGGCGGCCAGGCCCTCGAAGATCAAAGCGCCGATCAGCGCGCCGCGCAGCGGTCCCGATGCGCGGGCGAACTCGATCGGCGGGCCGGCGTGGCAGAACTCGCCGGGTCGCAGTCCCAGCGCTTCCCGGGCCGGCCGGACATCCACCAACAGCGCCCGGGTGTCGAGCATCCGTCGCGCGGCCAGTTCGTTCGCCGCGGCGACGCGGGTGTCGAGTAGTACGGCGGCCAGCGCGTCGAGCACGGCCGGCGCGTCCGAACCCGGCAGGTCGGGCGGCCGGAAATCGACCGTGGTGACGTCGACGGCCTGCGCGCGCAATGCGTCGGCGAGCAGGTCGATGCCCACCGTGATCACCGACGGCGGTCCGGCGAGCAGGTCCACCGCGGCGACGAACGACGCCGACTGTGACGTCGACTGTGACGTCGACTGGGACGCCGTCGCCGCGTCCGGTGTCGCAGACCGGTCGGCGGTCGGGGCGGCGCCGGCCGGATCACCGCCGGGAACCGTTGGCGTGGCTGCGATCTGCCCGGTGGCCGCGGCGGCGGCCCGTGCCGCGGCGGCATTCGAGGAGAACACCTGCGCGCCGGCGCCGGACAGCTGCGCTCCCTGGGAGTCCCTGCCCTGCGGGTCGCCGTCCGTGCCGCACAGCGAAACCACGACGGTCAGCACGCGGCCCGTGGAAGCCGCAGCGGCGATCGCGTCCCGGATGACCGGCGCCCATCGGCGCGCAGGGTCCGGGTCCGCGCCATGGCCCAGCACCACATCCATCAGCACCACCGCCACGTCGGGGTCGGCGGCTTGCTCGGCGAACAGTTCCAGCCGCAGCGAGGGGTCGATCATCGGGTGCGGCCGGCCGAGGGTGAACTCGTCGTCGCCGAGATCGAGAATGGCGCGGCCGAGGCCGGCCAATTGGGGGCGGCCGTGTTGGGTCGCCGACACCGGCAGCGCGAGGTCCGGGCGGAGCGGGATGTTCGA
>DASQFG010000685.1:0-1827 GCA_035633315.1 Nakamurella sp.
AGGTTCACGGCGCTCCATCTCGGCCAGAATCGAAGTCACCGCCGGCGCGTCATCCGGTCGCAGTGCTCGCAGGTTCAGCGTCGTCGGCATGACGGCAAGCTAGCCCGCATCA
The DNA here is from genome assembly GCA_035633315.1 of Nakamurella sp. Taxonomy (GTDB): domain Bacteria; phylum Actinomycetota; class Actinomycetes; order Mycobacteriales; family Nakamurellaceae; genus Nakamurella. The sequence continues at coordinate 113 of DASQFG010000685.1, forward strand.
CCTTGGGGGGTCGACCGATTTGCCATGGATCCGGTCCGTCGCCGGCGCCTGCGATCGGCCGAAAACCACTTGCCCGAAACGGAGTTGTCGCCCAGTCTCGTGCTGGTGCCGGAAACTGGTCCGGCCGCCGGGCGCCGCCCGGCCGGAGGGAAGGGGGACATCGATGACCACGGTCGTTGTGCTGTCCGTGTGCCGGCCCGCCCTTTCCCGTCACCCGACTCTGCGCTGACACTCGCGCCGCTGCCCTGGTAGCGGAGCGCCGGCCAGCCGGGTGCCCCTCACCAGGAGATCCTCCAGTGCCACGCTTCCGCATCACAGCCCAGCTGAACAACACGCTGAACAACAGCAAGTCGAACACCACCCACCTGTACGACCCCGATGCCGACGGTGCCGACGGTGCCGACGATGCCGACGAGGTGTTCGACGACCTGCACGACGCCTTCGACAACGACACCGCACCCAGACGCCGACCCGGAAAGTCGCGCAGCGGACCGCGTCTCGCCCAGGAAGGGAAATCCGGGCGCAGCGTCGTCGAGATCGACGGCGCAGATCCCGACGAACTCGACACCGGTGCTGCAGCAACAGCTTTCGCCGACCGATTGGACTGCACAGCGCCCGATGACGATCCCGGCGCGCCCTATTCCAGCTACGACGTCTCCGGCCACGGTCCCGATCCGGTGCCGGACTGGCTGATCACCGAGCTGTCCGCACGGGACTACCGGCTGGGCGTGATCAAGACCGGCAAGGAGGCCGACGTCAGCCTGCTGGAGCGGCGACTGCCCGACGGCGAGGGCTGCCTGCTGGCGGTCAAAAACTTCCGCACCGCCGACCACCGGATGTTCCACCGCGACGCCGGTTACCTCGAGGGCCGCCGGATCAAGCGTTCCCGGGAGACCAGGGCGATGGCCAACCGGACCGCGTTCGGCCGCGAGATGCTGGCCGGCCAGTGGGCCACCGCCGAATTCCGGGCACTGTCCATGCTGTGGACCGCCGGAGCCAGGGTGCCCTACCCGGTCCAGCTGATCGGGTCCGAAATGATGATGGAGTTCATCGGGACGCCGGAGGGCGCGGCCGCACCCCGGCTGGCCGCCACCGCCGGCAGCACCGGGGATTTCACCGACCTCTGGCACGACCTGGTGGCGAGCCTGGAGGTGCTGGCCGAGGCCGGGTACACCCACGGCGACCTCTCGCCGTACAACGTGCTGGTCGACGAGCAGGGCTGCGTGCTCATCGACCTGCCACAGATGGTGGACCTGGTGGCCAACCCGCAGGGCGAGGAGTTCCTGCGCCGGGATTGCCGGCTGATCGCGGATTTCTTTCACCGCCGCGGGGTTCTCGCCGCCGACGAGGAGTTGTTGGCGCTGCATCTGGGGTCCCTGGCCCGCCCCTGACCTGACCAACGACGCGCGGTACGGTCTCAATCAGGACATAACCGACCGAAGGGAACCCCGGTGAGCCTGGAACGACCCGTCGCGCCCGACCCGTACGCACTGTTGCCGAAGGTGCCGAGCTTCACCGTCACCAGCCCGGACATCGCCGACGGCCAGCGGTTGGAACTCCTGTACGTCGTCGGTCCGGACGGCCCCGGCGGCGGCAACCAGTCGCCGGCGCTGGCCTGGTCGGGCTTCCCGGAGGGCACCCGGTCGTTCGCGGTCAGCTGCTTCGACCCGGACGCCCCGACCCCGTCGGGCTACTGGCACTGGACCGTGGTGGAC
>DASQFG010000686.1:0-2142 GCA_035633315.1 Nakamurella sp.
GTAGATCACCGTGGCCGGATTGAGCAGGGTGATCCCCAGCAACGTGCCGTAGGCGCGCGTCGGTGTCATCGAAGAGTCGTTGGGCACGGTCTTGTCGTCGCCGGTCCTGTCGTCGCCGGCCCGGTGATCGCGGATGGCCGAAACCGCGATCCCGATGGCGACGATCACCAGCGCGGCCGCAGAGATCCAGCGCAACGGAGCGGCAATGGCCGCGATGACTCCGGTCAGCGCCGCACCACCCACCACGGCGAGCAGCGCGTACAACCCGTCCGCGCTGGCCACCCCGAGGGCCGCGGCCGCGCCCACCCGGGGCGAGGTCCGCGCGGTCAACGTCACCAGGTACGTCGCGACGGCGCCGACCGGTATGGCGATGCCGAACCCGGCGAGCAGGCCCGCGACCAGCGACTCGGTCACGGCAGGACGCTGGCCGCGGTCGCCCGATGCCGGGTCCGCTGCTGCGTCCCGACGATCGGGTCGACGGCAACGGTCGGCAGGCAGCGGGGCGCGGTCACCCCGCGATCGTGACCGCACGCCCGCCACCGGGCAACCGCAAAGCCGGCCCGCGCGTATCGGAACGGGCGGGTCGGGCTGGGACACTGGTCCGGTGACGACCCCTGCTACTCCGAACGTGCTCGCGCAGCGCTACGCCTCGCCCGAAATGGTCGCTATCTGGTCCGCCGAGAACAAGATCATCGCCGAGCGCCGGCTGTGGCTGGCTGTCCTGCGCGCTCAGCGCGACCTGGGACTCGAGGTGCCGGAGGGGGCGTTCGCCGCGTATGAGGCGGTCATCGACGACGTGAACCTGGGTTCGATTGCCGCGCGCGAGCGGGTGACCCGGCACGACGTCAAGGCGCGCATCGAGGAGTTCAACGCGCTGGCCGGGTACGAGCAGATCCACAAGGGCATGACGAGCCGCGACCTCACCGAGAACATCGAGCAGGTGCAGATCTCCGATTCGCTCCGGCTGGTCCGCGACCGCGCGGTCGCCGTGCTGGCCGCGCTGGGCCGGCGGGCCGCCGAGTTCGCCGACCTGGTGATGGCCGGCCGCTCGCACAACGTCCCGGCGCAGGCCACCACGCTGGGCAAGCGGTTCGCCTCCGCGGCCGACGAGGTGCTGCAGGCTTATCTACGGATCTCGGACCTGCTGGAGCGGTATCCATTGCGGGGCATCAAGGGGCCGGTCGGCACCTCCCAGGACATGCTTGACCTGCTGGGCTCGGCCGACGCTGTCGCCCAGCTGGAAATCGCTGTCGCGCAGGAGGTCTCCGGGTCCTCGCGGCTGCTGACAAGCGTCGGGCAGGTGTATCCCCGGTCGTTGGATTACGAGGTGGTGTCGGCCTTGGTGCAACTGGCCGCGGGTCCGGCGTCGCTGGCCACCACCATCAGGTTGATGGCCGGCGCCGAACTGGCCACCGAAGGTTTCCAGCCCGGCCAGGTGGGCTCGTCCGCCATGCCGCACAAGATGAATGCCCGCTCCTGCGAACGGGTGTGCGGCCTCGCGGTGATCCTGCGCGGCTACGCCTCGATGACCGGCGAGCTGGCCGGCGCGCAGTGGAACGAGGGCGATGTGTTCTGCTCGGTGATCCGCCGCGTCGCCTTGCCGGACGCGTTCTACGCGATCGACGGGTTGTTCGAGACCTTCCTGACGGTGCTGGAGGACTTCGGCGCCTACCCGGCCGTCATCGAACGGGAACTCGAGCGCTACCTGCCGTTCCTGGGCAGTACCAAGGTGCTGATGGGCGCCATCCGGGCGGGCATCGGCCGGGAGACCGCTCATGAAGTGATCAAGGAACACGCCGTGGCGGTAGCCCTGGCCATGCGGGAGAAGGGCCAGTCCGACAACGACCTCCTCGACAGGCTGGCCGCGGACGAGCGGCTGCCGCTGGATCGGCCCGCGCTCGACGCGCTGCTGGCGGATCGGCTCGCCTTCACCGGGCTGGCCGGGGCCCAGATCGCGGCGGTGCTCGAGCAGATCGCGGCCGTCACCGGAGAGCATCGCGAGGCGGCCTCGTACCGGCCGGGCACCATCCTGTGACCACCTGTCATCGCGTCTACGCCGAATGCGGTGGACCCGTGGTGGCGATGTCGTTACGACGACATTTCGCCCAGGTGCCCGTGAAAACGCGACTTTCGTCCGATCTC
>DASQFG010000687.1:0-10499 GCA_035633315.1 Nakamurella sp.
ATGCCCGATGCCCCCGGCCGCGAACTGCTCGCCGCGCGGCCCGCGGTCGGCGGCGTGCCGACCGCCTACGTCTGCCGCGGATTCGTCTGCGACCGGCCCGTCACCGACCCGGCGGACCTCCGGGCGCTGCTGATCACTCGCTGACTCCGCACCCGGCGAGCACCCAGCTGGCGCGCTGACCCGCCCTTGTTGGCGCGGATCATCTTTCGCCGCGCGGATGAACCGGTGTACTCGCGTCACTCCAGTCCCATAACCGCGACGTTCGTGCGCGCCGGCGAAGTTGATCCGCGCTGGCAAGGGGGTGACGTGGATCACAGGCGGTTCGGGCTATCGGCGGGAACATCCGTCGTAGCCGCTGCAGTTGTATGCTTTGTAACGGTGTAATCAAACACCGTCAGACAAGGAAGGAGTCTCCCGATGAAGGGATACTTCACAGAAGCATGGGGCGAGGGCGAAGAGCCCGGCCCAGGACGCCGCGGCGGCCCGCACGGGCGCGGCGGCAAGGGTGGTCGCGGACCCGGGTTCGGCGGCTACGGACCGGGCCGGGGGTTTGGCCCGCGCGGCCGGGGACGGGGCGGAGCGCCGGAAGCCCCGGACGCCTCGGACGCCGCCGGCTGGTTTGCCGGCCGGCTCCCGGAGGACTGGTTCAGCGGGGCACCGACCGTGTCGGTCGACCGCGACGAGATCATCGTCGTCGGTGACCTGCCCGCACTGACCGAGGAATTCGCCGACGACGCCGCCAAGGCGGCCGCCGAGGTCGGACGCATTGCGCGGTTCCGCGAGGACACCCGCGCCGCCCGGATCGAGATCGCCCGTCAGGGCCAGTTCCGGTACGGCCGGGAGATCTCCTGGGGCGCCCGACTGGGCGGCACCCAGGAGCTGTTCACCACGCTGTCCGCCCCGGTGATGACCCGGCTGCGGCAGCCGGAACGGCAGATCCTGGACACGCTGGTCGAGTCGGGCGTTGCCCGATCACGGTCGGACGCGGTGGTCTGGGCGGTGCGGCTGGTCGGTCAGCACGCCGATTCCTGGCTGGGCGATCTCCGCTCGGCGATGGAAGAGGTCAACCGGCTCCGCGACCAGGGACCGGACCTCGGCTGAGGAGAGTAATCAGCGCCGAGAAGTCAGCGGACCTGGAACAGCAGCATCCAGATGGCCACGCAGTGGCACAGTGCCGCCAGCGACACGCAGGCGTGGAAGTACTCGTGGTAGCCGAACGTATTGGGCCAGGTGTTCGGCCTGCGGGTGGCGTAGAAGATCGCGCCGACCGTGTACAGCAGGCCGCCCACGGCGATCAGCACCACGGCCGCCACGCTGACACTGCGCCACAGGTCCGGCAGCACGAACACCGCCACCCACCCGAGCGCCAGGTAGAACGGCACACCGATCCAGGTCGGGGCATGCGGCCACAGCATCTTCAGCGCCACACCGCCCGCTGCCCCGATCCAGACCGTCACCAGGATGACCGTGCTGGTCGGCGGGTGCAGGGCCAGCGCGGCGATCGGGGTGTAGGTGCCCGCGATGAACACGAAGATCATCGAGTGATCCGCGCGCTTCATCCAGGTCCTGGCCTGCGCTGACTTCCAGGTGTGCCGGTGGTACGTGGCGCTGATCCCGAACAGGCCGACCAGCGTGACGGCATAGACCGCACAGGCGAAGGCTGCGCCGACGCCGACCCAGATTCCAGCGACCGGGATCAGCACCAGGCCCATCAGGATGGCCGCGACCAGCGAATACAGGTGGATCCAGCCCCTGGCCCGCGGCCGATCCAGGAACGGTGTGGTGGTCACCTCGGCCGTGGTCATCACTCCATCGTGCTGTAGTTGCCGGTGTTTTCCCAGGGCGCCGGGTGGTGATCCCTGTCCCTGCCGGGCCCACCGGCGCCAGTAGGGTCAACTCCCGTGAGGCTCCCGTCTTTGGTCTACCGCGTCTACGAACGCAAGCTGACCCGGGAACTCCTCGGAGCGCAAATCCCGCACCACGTGGGCGTCATGCTCGACGGGAATCGCCGATGGGCCCGCAAGGCCGGGTTCACCAATCCCACCGAGGGGCACAGGGCCGGTGCCGCGCACATCGCCGACCTGCTGGAGTGGTGCCGCGAGGCCGGCATCGGCATGGTCACGCTGTGGCTGCTCTCCACCGAGAACCTGCGCCGGGCCGACGACGAGTTGCTGCCACTGCTGGCCATCATCACCGACGTGGTGGACGAACTGGCCGCCCCCGGGCAACCCTGGAAGCTGCGGATCGTCGGCGCCAGGGACGTGCTGCCGGCCCCGATGGCCACCCGGTTGACCGCCGCCGAGATGCGCACCGAGGATCGTACGGGCCTGCAGGTCAACATCGCGGTCGGGTACGGCGGCCGGCAGGAGATCGTCGACGCCGTCACCTCGATGCTGCGGACCGGGCTCGACGAGGGCATGGGCGTGCAGGAGCTGATCGACTCGCTGGACGTGGAGACCATCGGCGAGCACCTGTACACCTCCGGCCAGCCCGACCCGGACCTGGTGATCAGGACCTCCGGTGAGCAACGGCTGTCCGGGTTCCTGCTGTGGCAGAGCGCGCATTCGGAGTTCTGGTTCTGTGAGGCCTACTGGCCGGATTTCCGGCGGGTGGACTTCCTGCGGGCGCTCCGCGACTACGCGGCACGGCACCGCCGCTACGGCGAGTGACCCGACCGGCACCGGTGGCGTTCGGTGCAGCCGCCCGTGCGGATTCTTCACCGCCTACCCTGACCCGCATGGATCTGGTCACCGAATATCTGAAGTTGGGCCTGCGCTTCGACCGGATCGTTGACGGGTTCGTCGACGCGTACACCGGCGATCCGGCGCTTCGGCTCGAGGTCGCCGCCGAGCCCGCGCCCGAGCCGTCGGAGCTGTCCCGCCAGGCGGCGGCGCTGTCCGTGGCGGTCGCCGACACCGACCTGGCGCCCCAGCGGGCCGCCTTCCTCACCGCTCATCTGGATGCGCTGGCCCTGGCCGGGCGCCGGCTGGCGGGGGAGTCGATGTCGCTGGTCGACGAGGTCGCCGGCTACTTCCAGGTCCGGATCGAGCTGGTCGACACCGACGTCTTCGCTGACGCGCACGCACGGATCGGCGAGCTGCTCGGCGGCACCGGACCGGTCGGGGATCGGCTGGCCGCGCTGCGCGCAACGGAACTCTGCCCGGTCGACCTCGTCGAGCCGGCGGTCAGGGCTGTCGCGGCGAATCTGCGGGAGCGGGTCCGCGAGGACACCGGGCTGGCCGCGCTGGAAGAACACGTCGACGTCGAGATCGCCCGCGACGTGGCGTGGAGCGGCTTCAACTACTACCTCGGCAACTTCCGCTCCCGGGTCGCGGTCAACGCCGACATCGGCCACCGGGTCAGCCAGCTGGGTGTGCTCGTCGCGCACGAGTGCTATCCCGGCCACCACACGGAACACTGCCGCAAGGAGGATCTGCTGGTCCGCGGCGCCGGTGAGGTGGAGCACACGATCTTCCTGGTGAACACCCCGCAGTGCCTGATGGCCGAGGGGCTGGGCGACCTGGCGCTGACCGCCGCGGTCGGTCCGGGCTGGGGGCGGTGGCTGGCGCAGGTGCTCGACGGGATCGGGCCCGGCTTCGACCCGGACCTGGCCGAGGCGCTGGAAATCGCCTCCCGGCCGCTCAGCGCGGTCCGGCAGAACGCCGCGATCCTCTTGCACGACCGCGGCACCGACTCCGACGAGGTGGTCGCCTACCTGCAGCGGTGGTCGCTGCTGGCCGAGGAACAGGCACGTCAACGCATGCGGTTCCTCACCGACCCGCTCTGGCGGGCCTACACCTCGACCTACGTCGAGGGCGAGAAGCTGCTACGGCCCTGGCTCCAGGCGCGTGACCCGGGAACCACCGCGCTGTCCCGGTTCCAGCGGCTGCTCGACGAACCGTTGACCCCCGCGCTCATCCAGGCCGAGATGACACCGGCAGCGTCGCTGCCCGGCTGAGCGGCCCGTCCCGAATCAGAGCGGTCCCGAGGGCGGCCCGGATCTGATACCCCGATGCGGTGGCTCACGCCGTCTTCCCATGCAATTCTGCGGGAGGTCGGCTGTGATTCTGATTCAGTAGCATCACCGGGATCGATGGGATCAGCTCGCCCGATGAGCACCGACGAGGGGAATCACTGATGAGTGGCCAGAGCCGACTGCTGGTTGTCGACGACGAGCCGTCCCTGCAGGACATCGTCGCCACCTCGATGCGATTCCTCGGCTACCAGGTGGCCGTCGCCGCGACCGGGCGGGAAGCGGTGCGGATGGCCAGTGACATGCATCCCGACCTGATCATCCTTGACGTCATGCTGCCGGACTTCGACGGCCTGGAAGTGATGAAGCGGGTGCGATCGGCCGGCGTCGACGCCGGCGTGGTCTTCCTGTCCGCCCGGGACACCCCCAAGGACAAGATCGCCGGCCTGACCGCCGGCGGCGACGACTACGTCACCAAGCCGTTCGGGCTGGAAGAGCTCGCTGCACGGGTGGCCGCCGTGCTGCGCAGGACCCGCCCGGAGACCGACGACGACGGGCAGCTGCGGGTGGCCGACCTCGAACTCGACCCGGAGACCTATCAGGTCACCAGGGCGGGCGTGCCGATCGAACTGGCCCCGACCGAGTACAAGATGCTGCGCCACCTGATGATCAACGCCAACGTGGTGCTGTCCCGCCAGCAGCTGCTGGACGCGGTGTGGGGGACGGACTTCTACGGCGACGACTCCGTGGTCGCCACCTACATCTCCTACCTGCGCCGCAAGGTCGACGCGACCGGCGAACCGCTGATCCACACCCACCGCGGCTTCGGCTACGTGCTCCGCGGCCAACGGCACTGAGCGTTTCAGCCGCCATGCCGGACGACGCCGTAGCAGTCAGCCCTCAGGACAAGTCAGCGGTGACGGTCCGATGACCGAGCACCCGATAGCGCCGCTGCGTGCGGATCGGGCGGTGTCGCCACCAGGGCCGCCGACCGATCCCGATCAGATGACACCCCTGCCGATGACAACCCTGCCGCCGACAGGGCCGCCGACCGATCCGCTATCGATGACGCCCCTGCCGATGACGCCCATCCTGCCGCCGCCGGCCGGGTCGGCACCGCCCGTGGGGGCACGCGGGCCGGTACCGATGACGCCGCACCGCCGCTGGAGCCTGCGGGCCCGGCTGATCGCTCTGGTTGTGGCCGTCGCCGCCGTCGCGTTGATCGCGGTCGACATCGTGCTGCCCCTGGTGGTCCGGGATACCCAGATCGCGGCGAAAGAGGTGACTCTGGCCGGCGTGATCGCCACGGTCAGCCGCGACAGGAGCGTGACCCAACAAACGCTCGCCGACCTCAGCCAGAAGGCCCAGCTGCGTGGCGAGATCGGCTGGTCCACCGTGTCCGCCGACGGCATCTCGGTGGTCCAGGTGCCCACGGCCAGCGACGCCACAGCCAACCCGCAATTGACCGGCACCGACTGGGTCGGCGCTCCGGTCACCGTGTACGACGCCGCCGACAACACCCAGCGCTACCTGGCCCGCGGCTTTCCCGTCGGGATCGGCGACGAACCGGGGTACCTGGTCGCCTGGATGCCGCTGGACGACGTCGACCAGACCTTCCGCCGGCTGGTGCTGGTCGAGCTGCTGGTCACCGTCGGCCTGCTGATCCTGCTCGGCGCGACGGCCGGACTGGTGATCCGACGTGAGCTGCGTCCGCTGGAGACGATGGCCGAGGCGGCGGACGACATCGCGGCCGGAGACCTGAGCCGCCGGGTGGCGGACGCCGACCCCAGCACCGAGATCGGCCGGCTGGGCGCGGCCTTGAACGGCATGCTCGACGGCATCTCCTCGCTGCTGGACGACCGCAGGCGCAGCGAGGACCGGCTCCGGCAGTTCGTCGCGGACGCCTCGCACGAACTGCGCACCCCGGTGGCCGCCGTTCGCGGGTACGCCGACCTGTACGGCGCCGGGGCGCTGCCGGACGGCGCAGCCGTCGATCGGGCCATGCAGCGGATGGGCTTCGAGGGGCGGCGGATGGGCGCGCTGGTCGAGGACCTGCTGACGTTGATCCAGGCGGACGCCGAGCGCACCGCCGCGCACGAGCGGGTGGACGTGCGGGAGCTGCTCGGCGGTGTGGTCGACGACGCGGCCGTCATCGACCCCCTCCGCACCTGGCGGCTCGCCGGAGTTCCGGGCAGCGCGGTGGTGCTCGGCGACCGGTTGCGGCTGCATCAGTTGTTCGCCAACCTGCTGGCCAACATCCGCACGCACACCGACGAGGGCGCCGTTGCCACCGTCTCGGTGCTGCCGGGATCCGACGAGATCGCGGTCATCATCAGCGACAACGGACCGGGTGTGAGGGACGAGGACCTCGAGCGGCTGTTCGATCGGTTCTACCGGGTCGACGCGTCGCGCAGCCGGGAGAAGGGCGGCACCGGCCTGGGGTTGTCCATCGTCGCGGCGATCGTCCGCGCGCACGGCGGGCGGATCATGGCCTCGCACAGCACCGGCGGTGGGCTGACCATGACGGTGGTGCTGCCCCGGGCCATGGGCACCGCTGCAGTGGACCGTCCCGTGGCCGCGCCGGAGAGCACGGTCTGAGAGCACGGTCCGAAGGTCGGGCGGTCGCCTGACGGGGCAGCCGGCCGGCGCGCACCCTGGCGCTGACAACGCCGACATCCGATGTTCACGCGATTGTTTGCGTGTTGGATCAGAACAGGTCGTCAGCACGGGTAACGTCCGAAACGTGAGCCGTACAGCAAAGGCTCATCCCGGGAGGCCCCGATCGTGCGTGCCGCAACTGCAGCACCGAGCACGAGGGGGTCGGCGTCAGGCCCCCGTGTCCGCGGAAGCTGTCACCGCGGGAATAGGGACACCGCCGGCCCTTCTCGAGAAAGCGGACGCGCGACCACGCGCCCGCCAGGGAGCCGCTCGTGGCCACACGCCGATCCGCCGCCGACCCCTCGCTCTCGCACGGCCAGCACGACATCGTTGACGTCCCGGATCAGTTCCATCGGCCCGATCGCCCGGCCGAAGCCGCTGCTTCCGCTCCGCCCGGCCGGCGCACCTACGTCATCGACACCTCGGTGCTGCTGTCCGACCCCTGGGCGCTGAATCGATTCGCCGAACACGAGGTCGTGCTGCCGTTGGTGGTGATCGGGGAGCTGGAGGACAAGCGGCACCACCCCGAGCTGGGGTACTTCGCCCGTCAGTCGCTGCGCATCCTGGACGACCTCCGCGTGCAGTTCGGCCGGTTGGACGCGCCGGTTCCGGTCGGCGGGATGGCGGCCACGGACAGGACACAGCACGGGACGACGGCCGGCGCGGACGGTGCCGCCGTCACGTCGGGCGGCACCCTGCACGTCGAGCTGAACCACACCGACGCGACCGTGCTGCCCGCCGGATTCCGCAATGACAGCAACGACTCTCGAATTCTGGCGTGCGCGCTCAATCTGGCGAAGGAACGGCCGGCCGGCCAGGTGGTGCTGGTCTCCAAGGACATGCCGCTGCGGGTCAAGGCCTCCGCCGTCGGGCTGACCGCGGACGAGTACCGCGCGCAGGACATCGTCCCGTCGGGCTGGACCGGCATGGCGGAACTGCCGGTCACCACCGAGCAGGTGGACACGCTGTTCCACACCGGGCTCATCGACGCCGACGCGGCGCGCGAGCTGCCCTGCCACACCGGCGTCAAGCTCGTCACACCGAGCAGTTCCGCGTTGGGCAGGGTGACGCCCGGCAAGCAGATCCGGCTGGTGCGGGGCGAGAAGGAGGCGTTCGGGCTGCGCGGCCGGTCCGCCGAGCAGCGCATCGCCCTCGATCTGCTGATGGACGAGGAAATCGGCATCGTCTCGCTCGGCGGCCGGGCCGGCACCGGGAAGTCGGCGCTGGCGTTGTGCGCCGGGCTCGAGCTGGTGATGGAACGCCGCGCGCACCGCAAGGTCGTCGTCTTCCGCCCGCTGTACGCCGTCGGCGGGCAGGAACTGGGCTACCTGCCGGGCAGCGAGAACGACAAGATGCAGCCGTGGGCGCAGGCCGTGTTCGACACCCTGTCCGCGGCGGCCTCGCCGCAGGTCATCGAGGAGGTCATCGCCCGCGGGATGCTTGAGGTATTGCCGCTCACCCACATCCGGGGCCGCTCGCTGCACGACTCGTTCGTCATCGTCGACGAGGCACAATCGTTGGAGCGCAACGTGTTGCTGACGGTGCTGTCCCGGCTGGGGACGAATTCACGGGTGGTGCTCACCCACGACGTGGCGCAGCGGGACAACCTGCGAGTGGGCCGGCACGACGGGATCGCGGCGGTCATCGAAACACTGAAGGGCCACCCGCTGTTCGCGCACGTGACCCTCACCCGGTCCGAGCGATCGCCGATCGCGGCCCTGGTCACCGAGATGCTGGAGTTGCCGGACCTGGCCTGACGGGCCGGCTGGTCTCGCAGGTCCGCGCGGGGGAGCCGGCGATCAGGCGATCGGCAGGGTCGCCGGCTCCTCGTGCCCGGACGCGTCCGGCTCCGGCGCGCCGAACCGGGCCAGCACCAGCGCTCCGGCCAGCACCAGGGCGAAACCGGCCAGCGCCGCTGGAGTGCCGCCGGGTTCCGGCCGATCGCCGCACAGCAGGACGCCAAGGCCGGCGCCGACCAGTGTCTCGGTGGCCACCATCGCGCCGGTGACGGTCACCACGCTCGCTCGCTGCAACGCCGCCGCGCCGAGCAGCAGGCCGAGCACACCGGCGGCGGCCATCGCCCACGCCGCCGGATCGGCCAGCAGCACCGGCACGGCGAAGCCGCGGACGATCCGCGCGCCGACGGCGAGCAGCCCGAAGCACAGCCCGGCCAGCGCGGCCAGCACCACGCCCGACCGGCTTGCCGGCCGTATCCGCAGCGCGCCACCTGCCGCCAGACCCGCCAGCAGTACCGCACCGAGCAGCGCCACCCTGGTGAGGGCGCCGACCTCGGCCGCGCTCTGCGGACCGGTGGCCAGCGCCAGCGCGAGCAGGCCGGCGACGATGCCGACCACCGCGATCACCTCGTGGCGGCGCAACCGGACGTGCAGCGTGAGGACCGCGAGCACGGCGGTGACGGCAAGGCTCGACGCACGGCCGGCCTGCACCACGAACAGTGGGAGGCTGCGCAGCGCCAGGATGGACAACCCGAAGCCCGCGACCACCAGGGCCAGCGCGATCAGGTACCGCGGGCTGCGGACGAGCCGGACCACGAAACCGGCGTTCAGCGACGAGACGGTCGGCAGCCGCCGGACCGCGGACGCCTGCAGGACCGCGGCACCGCCGGAGCAGATCGCCGCGGCACCGACCCCGAGCAAAGCCAGGTTCACCCTGAGGACCCCCTGGAACACGTCGTCGGTCCGGCTTCGGTCCGGCTTCGGTCTGTCGTCGGATTTGTCGCGCGCCGCTGAGTACGCTAATGCCTTCGTCCCTTTTGTCACGACAGGGACGCTGTTGTGGTTAGGACCGGTCAACCACGAATCACCCAGCAAATGCCAGAACTCAGTCGCAGCTCGGTTGCAGCAAGGATGCGGGAGGGAACGTGGGCTCAGCCAGCCCGACGGTTCGCGCACCTGCCGCCGTCGCCACCGGTCGTCCGCCGATCCTGGCGGTGATGGCGGCTTTCCTGGCCATCACCGCCGTGCTCACCCTGGTCGTCACGCTGGCCACCCGCGGCCTGGTGCGGCCGCCCGGTTACGAGTACCTGGACGGGCCGGCTTGGCTGGACGGCTGGTTCTCCAACGACTCCGGCTGGTACTACGCCATCGCGAAATCCGGCTACGACTACATCCCAGGGGTGCAGTCGCCGATCGCGTTCTTCCCGACGTACCCGATGACGGTTCGCGTGGTGGGTTGGCTGATCGGTGACGACCAGGCGGCGGGTTCGCTGGTCGCGGTCGTCTGCGGCGCGGCCACCGCGGTGCTGTTCGCCCAGTGGGTGTGGCGTCGGCTGCCCCGCGCCGGTGCCGTTACCGCGATCGCCGTGCTCTTGCTGTACCCCTACGCGTTCTACCTCTACGGCGCGATGTACGGCGAATCGCTGTTCATGCTCACCGCGATCGGCTCGTTCATATTGCTGGAGCGGCGGCACTACTGGCTGGCCGGCCTGGTGGGCGCGCTGGCCACTGCCGGGCGGCCGGTGGGCGTCGCGGTGGCGGTGGGCCTCGTTGTCCGGATGCTCGAGATGCTCGCCGAGGACAGAGCTCTCGCAGGAGCCGTCACCTCCAAGGGCGCCGTCGGGCCGCCTACGGACGAATCCGGCGAATCCGGCGAAACCGGCGAAACCGGCGGGCGCGGCGAACCTGCCGACCCGGTCGAAACGGGCGACCGGCCGGCCGCGGGCCTGAGCGACTACCCCCATCACCCGCGCTGGCGCGAGCTGTTGCGCGCCGTTCCGGCTGTCCGCTGGCGGGAGGCGGGCGTACTGGTCTCCGGCCTGGGACTGGCCGCGTGGTGCATTTACCTATGGACGCAGTTCGGCGACCCGCTGGCCTTCGTCTCCGTGCAGGCGGCGCCGGGCTGGAACCAG
>DASQFG010000688.1:0-2400 GCA_035633315.1 Nakamurella sp.
TCCGCCGCGTCAGCGATCACCCCGATGTACCGCGCCGAGGGCAGGCCGCCCTCGAACGCCTGGAGCGCATACAGCCAGGCCAGCACGTCACCGTCCAGGGTGTGCACCCGCAGCCGGATCTTGCTGTACAGGCCGAGATCGGCGCCTTCCCAGGAGTCGAGCATCCGCTCGTCCGAGTCGGCCATGTCGTAGAGCACCACGAAGACCGCGGAGTCCGGATCCTCGACCACCATCGACATGGCGCCGTCCCAACTCAGGTCCTCGCCGCCGAAGGTCAACCGCCAGCCCGGCAGCCAGCCGGTGCCGGCCACCGGTGAGGAGGGACAGCGTTGGAGCATATGGCTCGGGTCCATGTTGGACCCGTAGGCCGCGTACAACGCCATGGTTGCAGAGCCTAGTGGGCGGTCCCGGCTACCGTGGTGCCCGGCGGTAGGACGGGGCGTTTGTCCCCGTGTCCGACAGGGAGGGTGAGTCGATGACCCGGATCGTGGTCATGGGTGGCGGGCCGGCCGGCTACGAGGCCGCGCTGGTGGCCGTGCAGTACGGCGCAACCGTGACGCTGGTCGAACGTGACGGGATCGGCGGCGCCTGCGTGCTGACCGACTGCGTGCCGTCCAAGACGTTCATCGCCTCCGCCGGTGGCCGGACCGCCGTACGGGAGGCCCCGAGCCTGGGCGTGATGGTCGATCCCGACAAGGTCGACGTCGACGTCGCCGTGGTGCACGGCAGGGTGAACGGCCTCGCGCTGGCCCAATCGGTCGACATCCGCGCCAGGTTGGTGGCCGACGGAGTCGAGATCGTCGATGGGACAGCAGTTCTGGCCGATTCCGCGCCGGGGCTGGCCGCGCACGTCGTCGCCGTGCACGCCGCGGACGGCACCGTCAGTGAACGCATGGCCGACGTCGTGCTGATCGCCACCGGCGCCTGCCCGCGGATACTGCCGGACGCAGTGCCGGACGGCGAACGGATCCTGACCTGGCGTCAGGTGTACGCGCTGCCGAAGCTGCCCGAGCACCTGGTGGTGGTGGGCTCCGGCGTCACCGGCGCCGAGTTCGCCTCCGCCTACACCGAAATGGGCGTCATGGTGACCCTGGTGTCCAGCCGGGACCGGGTGCTGCCCAGCCAGGACGCCGATGCCGCTGCCGTCATCGAGGAGGTGTTCTCCTCCCGCGGCAGCGTGCTGGCCAAGCGGGCCAGGGCGACCTCCGCGGTCCGGGAGGGTGACGGGGTGCTCGTCACCCTGGAGGACGGCCGGGAGGTACGCGGCAGCCACGCATTGATGACCGTCGGTGCCGTCCCCAACACCGGCGACATCGGCCTGGAGTCGGTCGGCGTGCAGACCGACAAGGGCGGTTTCATCACCGTCGACAAGGTGTCCCGCACCTCGGTGTCCGGCATCTACGCCGCGGGCGATTGCACCGGTGTGCTCATGCTGGCCTCGGTCGCGGCCATGCAGGGCCGGATCGCGATGTGGCATGCGCTGGGCGAGGGCGTCCCGCCGTTGCGGCTGAAGACGGTGTCCTCGACGGTCTTCACCCACCCGGAGATCGCCAACGTCGGCTACTCGCAGGTGGAGGCGGAGGCCGAACCCACGCCGGCCATCGTGCTGATGTTGCCGCTGGCGACGAACGCCAGGGCCA
This sequence comes from Nakamurella sp., assembly GCA_035633315.1. Classification (GTDB taxonomy): domain Bacteria; phylum Actinomycetota; class Actinomycetes; order Mycobacteriales; family Nakamurellaceae; genus Nakamurella. The sequence goes on from DASQFG010000688.1 coordinate 1,641, forward strand.
AGATGATGAATCTGCACGAGGGCTTCGTCAAGCTGATGGTGCGGCCGATGACGGGCATCGTGATCGGCGGTGTGGTGGTCGCCCCGTCGGCCGCCGAACTCATTCTGCCGATCGCCGTCGCGGTCCAGAACCGGCTCACCGCACAGGATCTCGCCTACACGTTCAGTGTCTACCCGTCGCTGTCCGGCTCCATCACCGAGGTCGGGCGACGGTTGATGCATTTCGGTGCCGATCGCAGCTGAACCGATCTTGGGCAGAGGAACTTCGGCCCGGTTGCGGTGCCGCTCCGCGCAGGTAGCGTGAGGTTGCCGGTGTCTGACTGCCCGGCTCCCACTCCGGTGACGCCGGAGCAGAAAGGACGTGCTCAGATGACCGGAGACGGAGTCGTCGGGGCGGCCCAGTTGGGCCCGGCCGATCGGAAAGCCAGCTTCGACAGGCTGGGTAATGAGATCTTCGACGTGGTGGTCATCGGTGGCGGCGTCGTCGGCGCCGGAGCCGCGTTGGACGCGGTGACCAGAGGCCTGTCGGTGGCTCTGATCGAGGCCAGGGACATCGCGTCCGGGACCTCCTCCCGGTCCTCGAAGCTCTTCCACGGCGGCCTGCGCTACCTGGAGATGTTCGAATTCGGCCTGGTCCGCGAGGCGCTGCACGAGCGCGAACTGATGCTCACCAAGATCTGCCCACACCTGGCCAAGCCGGTCTCGTTCCTGTATCCGCTGTCCAAGCACGCCGTCGAGCGGCCCTACGTCGGCGCCGGGCT
>DASQFG010000689.1:0-1890 GCA_035633315.1 Nakamurella sp.
GCCAGTCGTAGACGACGACCGTGCGCAGCACGACGTCCTGCACGGAACGCCGTTCGGGACTGAGCACCACCCAGAACACCCCGACCGGAAAGAACACGCAGAACGCCGCCCGCAGCAGGGCCAGCGCCCAGCCCGGCTTGACCCGCTTTCGGGACAATACCCGCAGGCCCAGCAGGTACTGCCCGTAGCTGCGACCGATCATCGCCCAGGCGGCCGTCAGATAGACGATCGCGATCGCGATCAGCAACGACAGCGACGCCCAGATCGACACGTCCTCCCAGGTGAACGTCGTCGGGGACCAGATGAACCGGGCGGCCTGGAATGTCAGCATGATCACCAGGCCGGTCAGGAAGACAACGATCGCGTCGACAACACCGGCGGAGATCCTGGTGACGATGCCCGCTGCCCGGTGCTCCGGCCCGACGAACGGTGTGACAGTCACGGAGGGGTCCGTGCTCACTGTGTCCGCGGCGGGTCCAGGGCTCTGCGCCGCAGGACCCGGCCGACCAGCTGGCCGACGGCATCGTCAGCCGCCTGGCCTTGGACCCGGACACCGGCGACTGCCTCCGTCGCCAGCGACCCGGTGGACTCACGGATGATGCCGGGCAGATCGATACCGTCCACGACGCGCTGCGCGATGCCGATCAGGTCGATGTGCGACATCGCCGCGTCGAAGTTCACCCGGGAGACCACCGGATCGGGGTCCACCTTGGCGACCACCGCAGCGATGTCCAGCCGGTCCACGATGGCCTGCAGGTCGACCTTGCCGACGATGCCGTCGATGTCCAGCCGGCCGGCGATCTCGTTCAGGTCGAGCCGGTCGACGATGGAGTCGATGTCCACCAGGCCAACCACCGCCTCGATGTCGACCTTCTCGACGATGCCGTTGACGTCGATCCGATCGACGATCTGGTCCAGGTCGACCCGGCGGACAGCGGCGTCGAGATCTACCCGGCTCACTGCGGCGTCGAGATCTACCCCGGCGACGATGCCGTCGATGTCCAGGGCCTCGGCCACCCGGTCGAGATCCACATGCTCGAGCACGATTCTCGTCAGGTCGAGTTCCGCCAGCGCAGCGTCGACGACCCGCTTGACGATGGGCCGCAGCACGGCCTGGATCAGCAGGTCGAGCGTGGTGCGGGCATCGCCCCTGCGGGCCTGCGCGCGCAACTGCAACCGCCGGCTCCGCGCGGTGGCACCAGTCAGCCCGGCCTCGACCACCTGGACTCCCAGGCGCCCCGCTGCCCGGATCGGACCGGTCGCCCACCACGCGGCGCCGATGACCAGGTCCGCGGCGGCGACGAGGACGTCGCCGGCATCGATGGGTGGTGCCGGCCCGATGGGTTTCGCACCGACGTGCTGATCGGTGCCGGCACCACCGGCAGCAACCCTCGCGGATCCGGATGGGTCTGGCTGTGAAGGACTGTCGGATGCTGCCGGAGTCGTGTCCGGGGCGGTGGTAGCCGAGCCCACAGTGCCCGGCCAGAGCGTGCCCGGCGACACCGTGGGTGCCGATTCCGCTGCGATAGAGGGTGGCGTTGGCGGCGCGTCGGTGGTCTGCAGGCCGGATGCCAACGGCCCGACCAGCGGCGCACCGGTGACCATGGAGCCGTCAAGGACAAGCGGCGATGCAGCGAGGGCTGGGTCGGCAACCGCAGGCGCCCCCGAGGCCACCGGCACCACCGACACCACGGCCGTCTCGACAACGACGGGCGCCGCGGCGGCCGTCGGCCCGCCAGCACCCGTCGAAGTGACCGACACCGGATCCACCGGGGGGACGAGCGCGTCCGTCATGTCGGTCGCTCCTTTCTCACGTGGCCGCAGGCACTCGGACGGAACAGCGAAATGTCATCCACCAAGATCATCCACCACGAACGCCGCATCGTCATC
>DASQFG010000690.1:0-2591 GCA_035633315.1 Nakamurella sp.
GTCGCTGGCGACGTCGGCGGGGTACTTGGCCCGCAGCCGCGCGACCTCCTTCTCCACCGCGGCCGAAATGTGCTGCCGCAGCGCGACAACGGCCGGGTCGATCCGGCGCTGGGCCAGTTGATCCTCGAAGTCCGCGACGGCCGCGATGACGACGTCCTGGGCGTCGGTCACGGCGTCCCGGTGTTCGGGATCGGCCTGCTCAGCAACCGTGTACAGGTCGACCAGCCGCACCCCGGGGACAGTTCGAGCCCCGGGCGAGAGGTCCGACCGCAACGCCAGGTCGATCACCGGGAGCGGTCGGTCGCGGTGCGCCACCACGTCTTTCAGCAGCACCTCGTCGAGAGTCGGTGCGCTGGCACCACTACAGGTGACCACCAGGTCGGCGGCGGTGAGCGCGGCGAACAGGTCTTCGGGCAGCACGACGGCAGCGTCGTGTCTGATCGCGAAGGCCGGCGCCCGCCCACTGGGCGAGAACACCGAGAGATCGCTGCACCCGCGCGCCCGCAACTCGGCGGCCACCACCCGGGCGTACGCGCCCGTGCCGATCACCAGCGCCCGAGCTCCGGCCAGGGTCGATACTGCGCGGGCAGCACCGGCACCGACGCTGTTTGCCAACGCTCCAACGTCATCGTCGGCGAGATCGGCCAGCGCGATGTCCAGGGCGACGGACGCCACGGAACGGCCGGCGGCGCCCAACCCGGTGACGGTGGCGACCCGCTTGGCGGTCCGGGCTGCGGCCTGGAACAACAGGTTGATCGGCGCCGACGTGGTGCGCGCCGTCTGGGCATCCCGGAACGCACGGGCCACCTGCCCCGCGATCTCGGCCTCGCCGACCACCATGGAGTCGAGCCCGGCCGTCACCGAGAAGAGATGGGCGGCGACCGGCGCACCCACGCGTACCTTCAGCAGCGCGACGACGTCCTCAGTGCGCATCCCCGCCGTCTCGGCGACCACCTCTCCGACAGCGTCGATCGCGTCGTGAAAACGCAGGGCGTCCAGGTAGATCTCCAGCCGGTTGCAGGTCGAGACGAGCACCAGCCCGGCCACCGGTGAATCCTCGCGCGCGGACAGCGCAGCCAGACCGGAGCTGAGCTCTTCGGTGCGGGCCGCCAGCCGTTCCAACTGAGTCAGCTCGAGGTCGTGGTGACTCGCACCGAGAACCGTGAGCATGAAACGGATGTTACGGCGGCGAACTCTTCAGCGGTAAGAAGGCAAGCCTCACTTAACTGACGGTCAAGCCTGTGACCTGCGGAAATGCGCACGTGTGACTCGCCCTGCGGTAATGCCCGGCTTCGGCATCGGTGAACTTGGGGAACCCCCGTCGACCGGGTCGGGCTGCTGCTGTCACCGGCACGGGTCGGCACGTCGAGTTCGGCATTGGCGAGGGCGGCGGGGTCCCGCATCGGCTGGTGAGACGATGGACGGACCATGTCGACGACCTCCTCGCTCAGCAACCTGTCGAGCACCGCCTCCTCCGCCCGGCCCTCCGCGCCCGAGAACGCCCAACAAGTGCCGGACGCCAACGCGCTGCCGGACAGCCACCCGCTGCGTGACGGCCGCACCGCCGGGTCGGCACTGCTCACCGCCTACCGCGGTGCGCGGCCCGATCGGCGTCCGGTGTGGTTCATGCGGCAGGCCGGGCGCTCGCTCCCGGAGTACCGGCGGGTGCGGGCGAGCACCGGAATGCTCGAGGCCTGCCTGACGCCGGACCTCGCCACCGAGATCACCCTGCAGCCGGTGCGCCGGCACGGCGTGGACGCGGCCATCCTGTTCAGCGACATCGTGGTTCCGCTGCGACTGGCCGGGGTGGGCGTCGAGATCATCGCCGGCACCGGACCGGTGGTGGACCGGCCGGTGCGCACCGCGGCCGACGTGGCGGCGCTGCCGCCGCTGGATCCGGCGGCTCTGGCACCGATCACCCAGGCCGCCTCCGACACCACAGCGGCGCTGGGGTCGACCCCGCTGATCGGATTCGCCGGCGCGCCGTTCACCGTGGCCTCCTACCTGGTCGAGGGCGGCCCGAGCCGAGAACACCTGCGCACCAGGGCATTGATGCACGCCGACCCGCAGACCTGGCACGCCCTCGCGTCGTGGGTCGCCGACCTCACGGCCGCGTTCCTGCGTGCCCAGGTGCTGGCCGGGGCGTCGGCGCTGCAGCTGTTCGACTCCTGGGCCGGCGCGCTCTCGCTGGCGGACTACCGGACCTTCGTGGCGCCGCACTCCACGCGCGTGCTCGCGTCCGTCGCCGATCTGGGCGTGCCCAGGGTGCATTTCGGCGTCGGCACCGGCGAGCTGCTGGTGGCGATGCGGGACGCCGGCGCGGACGTCATGGGCATCGATCATCGGGTGGGGCTGGACGTCGCCAACGCCAGGCTCGGCGGCAGCACGCCGTTGCAGGGCAACATCGACGCGGCCCTGTTGTTCGCCGGTCGGGAGGCGCTGCACGCGCACGCCGCCGACGTCATCCGGCGCGGAGCGGCGGCGCCCGGCCACGTCGTCAATCTCGGCCACGGGGTGCCGCCGGACACCGACCCCGACGTCCTCACCGAGCTGGTCGAGTTCGTCCACGACCATCCGTGACCAACCAGGCT
>DASQFG010000691.1:0-3743 GCA_035633315.1 Nakamurella sp.
AACGCCCGGCGCCGACGTCACCGAATCGGCCCGCACCGCCGCGGTACCGCTGCCGATCCTCGGCCGCTGCGTCGCCGGCCTCGCCGAAGCAATCCAGATTCGGCTCCGCGAACGCGACGACATCGACCACCTGCGCACCACCGTCGCCCAGCTCGCCCAGGCGCTGTCCGCCATCGGCCAGATCACCTCCGACCACACACCAGACCCGACAGGTCGCGCCGCAACCGCGGTGGTGATGATGCCGCCGGGACTGGTCAACCGTGCCGCGCGCTACCTCGAGGCCGCCGCAATCCTCGTCCACGAACGCGTCCAGTGAGTGTCCTCCCAGATGGGCATCTCGCCCGCCGCCGCGCGGCGCTACCTCACCGATGACGCGCTCGCCGACCTCGCCCGCACCTTGGTCATCTCGGTGGCGGACGAAACGCCCGGCGCCGACGTCACCGAATCGGCCCGCACCGCCGCGGTACCGCTGCCGATCCTCGGCCGCTGCATCGCCGGCCTCGCCGAAGCAATCCACATACGGCTTCGCGAACGCGACGACATCGAGCACCTGCGCACCACCGTTGCCCAGCTCGCCCAGGCGTTGTCCGCCATCGGCCAGGTCACCTCCGATCACACACCGGACCCGACAGGTCGCGCCGCAGCCGCGGTGGTGATGATGCCGCCGGGACTGGTCAACCGTGCCGCCCGCTATCTCGAGGCTGCCGCAATCCTCGTCCACGAGGGCGTGCTGCCCGAGGACTTCACCACAGCCCATGCAGGCCAGCTCGCAGACACTTTCCTGCAAGACGCCGCGAGCCTGCGCTACTACGCCGACGAGCGGCCCGGCGAGTGAGCGTGACGCCCCGCCGTGCCCGGTGCGATGCAGGACGACGGATCCGTCTGGCGCGCGTACGTCGACCGGGAGCTTCGTAGGAGTAAGGGTCCGAGTAGGCGCCGGGTCCGCAACGCCGCCGCCTGAGAACATGTGGCACCAACACCCCGCGACAACGGACATACCATCCACGCACCGATCTACGCTCACCGGTCATGGTCCGTCGCGCCGTCACGCCCCAGCAGGTGGCCGACGCCATCGCCGTCGCGGCCGGCACCGTCGAGCGGTCCCAGATCGCTCCCACCGTCCGGGTCACCCTGGCCTGGCTGGCACAGACCAACCCCGGCCGGTCGGTGGAGATCCGGGTACCGCCGCACGCGGCGGTGCAGGCGGTGGCGGGTCCGACCCACACTCGCGGCACGCCGCCGAACGTGGTGGAAACCGACGGCGCCACCTGGCTGGCGTTGGTGGCGGGCCGGACCAGCTGGGCCGACGCGGTCGCCGGTGGCCTGGTGAGGGCCAGCGGGTCGCGTGCCGACCTGTCGGATCTGCTGCCGCTGCGCGACCCCACGACCGGTTGACGAGCAGGCGTCCGTGGATCGAGCCCGGCGGTCGACCCCCACGCCGTGGGCGGGACACCGGAAACGGCGCGCCGGATCAGCCGGGCATCACGAATCCATCCGACCGAGCCGGGCTCGGGAGGGTCCGATCGGCGGAGGGGCCTCGCGGAGCAGGTACAGTGGGGTACCGGCTCATCCCCTGGCATTTGATTCGCTCGCAGAGGAGCACGGTTACGTGGGTACTGGTTCGATACCGACCCCGACACACTCCTACCCCGAGTCACTGGCCATCATGCCCGTCAAGGACACTCCGGCGCCGGCGGTCGATCTGCAGGACGACAACGGTCCCCGCGAGGAGTGTGGCGTCTTCGGTGTGTGGGCTCCCGGCGAGGATGTCGCCAAGCTGACCTACTACGGCCTGTACGCGCTCCAGCACCGTGGCCAGGAGGCCGCCGGCATCGCCGTCGCCGACGGCTCGCAGATCGTGGTGTTCAAGGACCTCGGTCTGGTCTCACAGGTGTTCGACGAGCAGACCCTGTCGTCGCTGAACGGCCACATCGCGGTCGGGCACTGCCGGTACTCGACCACCGGCTCCACCACCTGGGAGAACGCCCAGCCGACGTTCGCCATCACCGATGTCGGGTCCGGGATCGCGTTGGGCCACAACGGCAATCTGGTCAACACCGTCGACCTCGAGGCCAAGATCGTGGCGCTGCCCGCCAAGAACGGTCGCGGCAAGTGCACCACGGACTCCGATGTGATCACCCGGCTGCTGGCGGCCAAGTCCGCCGACTCGGGCCTCGAGCACGCGGCGATGGAGTTGCTGCCCACCCTGCAGGGGGCCTTCTGCCTGGTGTTCTGCGACGAACACACGCTCTACGCGGCCCGCGACCCGCACGGGGTGCGGCCGCTGGTGCTGGGCCGGCTGGACCGCGGCTGGGTGATCGCCTCCGAGACCGCCGCGCTGGACATCGTCGGCGCCTCGTTCGTCCGTGAGGTCGAACCGGGCGAACTGCTGGCCATCGACGCCGACGGGCTGCGCAGCGAGCACTTCGCCCCGCCCACCCCCAAGGGCTGCGTGTTCGAGTTCGTCTACCTGGCCCGTCCGGACACCACCATTTCCGGCCGCGGCGTGCAGGCCACCAGGGTGGAAATCGGCCGGCGGCTGGCTGCCGAGTTCCCGGTCGAGGCGGACCTGGTGATTCCCACCCCGGAGTCCGGGACGCCGGCCGCGATCGGTTTCGCGCAGGCATCCGGCATTCCCTACGGCCAGGGACTGGTCAAGAACGCCTACGTCGGACGCACCTTCATCCAGCCCTCGCAGACCATCCGCCAACTCGGCATCCGGCTCAAGCTCAACCCGCTGCGTGACGTCATCCGCGGCAAGCGCCTGGTGGTGGTGGACGACTCGATCGTCCGTGGCAACACCCAGCGCGCGCTGGTCCGGATGCTGCGGGAATCCGGGGCCCTCGAGGTGCACGTCCGGATCGCCTCACCTCCGGTGCGCTGGCCCTGCTTCTACGGGATCGACTTCGCCTCCCGCGCCGAGCTGATCGCCAACGCCGGCGACGTCGAGGCGGTCCGCCGCTCCATTGGCGCCGACACCCTGGGATACGTATCGCTGGAGGCGCTGGTGTCCTCCACCGAGCAGCCGCGCAACCGGCTGTGCACGGCCTGCTTCACCGGCGACTACCCGATCCCGATTCCGGACCAGGTCGGCAAACACGTACTCGAGGGCATCGCCCGCGGCGTCCCCGATCCGCTGTTCCGCGGCATCGCGGGACCGGCGACCCCGGTGATCGCCGGGTCCTACGGGGCCGAGGATGCGCTGACCAGACCATGAGACAGGACGCTCGATGACCACCGCACACCACCCCCTCGGCTCCGGAGCGACGTACGCCGGTTCCGGAGTGTCCATCGCCGCAGGCGAGGCCGCCGTCGACCTGATGAAGCCGTACACCAAGAAGACCCACCGGTCCGAGGTGATCGGTGGCATCGGCGGTTTTGCGGCGCTGTTCCGGATGCCGATTCACCGCTTCCGCGACCCGGTTCTGGCATCGTCGACCGACGGCGTCGGCACCAAGTCCGCCATCGCGCAGGCGATGGACGTGCACGACACCATCGGCATCGATCTGGTCGCCATGGTCGTGGACGATCTGGTGGCGTGCGGGGCCGAGCCGTTGTTCCTGCAGGACTACATCGCCTGCGGCAAGCTCGAGCCGCAGCGGATCGCCTCGATCGTGTCCGGGATCGCCGAAGGCTGCGTGCGGGCCGGGTGCGCCCTGGTCGGCGGGGAAACCGCAGAGCACCCGGGCCTGATGGCTCCGGACGACTACGACCTTGCCGCCACCGCGGTCGGTGTGGTGGAG
>DASQFG010000692.1:0-5569 GCA_035633315.1 Nakamurella sp.
CGACCGGCGATTACCCTGGACCGAGCCCGCCCGCGTCGACGAGAGAGAGCCGTGAGCTACCCGGTGAAGAACGTGGTGGTGCTGGCCTCCGGGTCCGGCACCCTCCTACAGACGTTGCTGGACGATCCTGATCCGAAGCCCTACCGGGTCGTCGCGGTGGGATCGGATCGGGCGTCGTGCACGGCGCTTGACCGCGCCGCCGCGCTCGGCATCCCGACGTTCTGCCGGCGCATCGCCGACCATCCGGACCGTGACGCCTGGAATCAGGGGCTCGCGCAGGCCTGTCAGCGGTTCGGGGCCGACCTGGTCGTGCTGGCCGGATTCATGAAGCTGGTCGGGCCGGACTTCCTTGGCGTCTTCGAGGACCGGGTGATCAACGCGCACCCGTCGCTGCTGCCGGCGTTCCCCGGCATGCACGCGCCGGCTGACGCCCTGGCGCACGGTGTCAAGATCACCGGCTGCACCGCGTTCCTGGTCGACGGCGGCGTCGACGCCGGGCCGATCGTCGCGCAGCGCGCGGTGCCGGTGCTGGACGACGACGACGCCGGCACCCTGCACGAACGGATCAAGGTCGCCGAGCGGTCGCTGCTGGTGGAGGTCGTCACCGCGATGACATCCGCCCCGTACCGCGTCGAAGGACGGAAAGTGAGGCTTGGATGAGCACCAACCAGACACCCGGCGACGGCGACGGCAGGCGGCCGATCCGGCGTGCACTGCTGTCGGTATCGGACAAGGCCGGGCTGGTCGAACTGGCCAAGGTGCTCAGCGATGCCGGGGTCGAGCTGGTGTCGACCGGCGGCTCGGCGCGGGCAATTGCCGACGCCGGGCTGCCGGTGACGCCGGTCGAGGAGGTCACCGGCTTCCCGGAGTGCCTGGACGGCCGGGTGAAGACCCTGCACCCGGCGATCCACGGCGGCCTGCTGGCCGACAGCAGACTGCCCGATCACCTGCGGCAGCTCGACGAGCTGGGCATCGCGCCGTTCGACCTGGTGGTGGTGAACCTCTACCCGTTCCGGCAGACCCTGGCCTCCGGCGCCGGTTTCGACGAATGCGTGGAGCAGATCGACATCGGCGGCCCGGCGATGGTCCGCGCATCGGCGAAGAACCACCCGTCGGTGGCGGTGGTGGTGGACCCCGCGGCCTATCCGCAGATCGTCGCCGCGGTGGCGGCCGGCGGTTTCACCCTGGCCGAGCGGACCGCATTGGCCGCAAGGGCATTCGCGCACACCGCGTCCTATGACGTGGCGGTGGCGAACTGGCTGAACGGGGTGACCGGGCCGGACGACGGTTGGCCCGAGTGGACCGGGGATACCTGGGAGAAGGTCGACGCCCTGCGGTACGGGGAGAACCCGCACCAACCGGCTGCGCTGTACCGGCAATCGCGTTCGGGTCTGGCCACCGCGGAACAGTTGCACGGCAAGGAGATGAGCTACAACAACTACGCCGACGTCGACGCGGCGTGGCGCGCCACGAACGACTTCGCCGACCCGGCGGTCGCGATCATCAAGCACGCCAACCCCTGCGGCATCGCGGTGGTGCCGAGCGGCGCAGACAGTACCGTCGATGCGGTGGCGCTGGCGCATCAGCGGGCGCATGCCTGCGATCCGGTGTCCGCCTATGGCGGGGTGATCGCGGTCAACCGGCCGGTGACGGTGGCGCTGGCCGAACAGGTTGCCGACGTGTTCACCGAAGTGCTGCTGGCGCCGGCGTTCTCGGACGACGCGCTGGCCATCCTGACCAAGAAGAAGAACATCCGGCTGCTGGTGATGCCCGCTGGGGCGACGCCAGATCTCGCCGAGTTCCGGGCCATCTCCGGAGGCATCCTGGTGCAGATGCGGGACAGGATCGATGCGCCCGGCGACGACCCGGCGACCTGGACCCTTGCCGCCGGTCACGCCGTCGATCCGGACACCCTGGCCGACCTGGAATTCGCTTGGCGCGCTTGCCGTTCGGTGAAGTCCAACGCGATCCTGCTGGCCCACGACGGAGCCAGTGTCGGGATCGGGATGGGTCAGGTCAACCGGGTGGACTCGGCCCGGCTCGCGGTGGAGCGCGCGGGGGAGCGGGCCGAAGGCTCCGTGGCCGCCTCCGATGCGTTCTTCCCGTTCCCGGACGGTGCGGAAATTCTGATCGCCGCCGGGGTGCGGGCCATCGTGCAGCCAGGAGGGTCCGTACGGGACGGCGAGGTGATCGCGGCCGCTGAGCGGGCCGCGGTCAGCATGTACCTGACCGGGACCCGGCACTTCTTCCACTGATTGAATGGGGTGCGGCTCCTCGGTGGCTCCTCTGAAGGGGCGTTATATGCGGCTTTCGGGACGAGGTTGTCGGCGCAGAAGATGAGTGGACGCGTTGTTGTTCCTGGTCGAGGTGATAGCGCCAGTAGGCGTCCAAGTCGCCGTTGCTGTGTAGCGCACGGAGTTTGAGGATGGCTTCGGCGCCGGGCAGTCCCCAGCGGGCGCCGGTGAGGACCATGCGGTCTTTCACGAGGTGGCGGCAGGCCCCTTCGATGGTGCCGGTGGGATCGGCCAGCCCTGCTTGCGGGCGGTCGGGTCGTCCATGATCGCCTGCTCACCCTGTCCAATCAAGGGATCGGCTCATGCTGTCGACGGACGAATCGAACCGGTGGATCGGGGACATTTCGGGGATTGTGCGGCCCCTTGCTCGGCGAGGGCCTCTTCATCGCAATTGCCGCTGGGTCCGTTCTGGCAGCGTCCGCCTGTGGCTTCCCCGGCTCCGTGGGCTGTCATCACCTGCCGTGACCACAATCGCAACGACAACCGTTACCGCTCAATCGATCACGGTCACCGCGACGCGTCTTCCTGAGCCGACATCGGCCAAGTCGTCGCCGCAGGACGACACGCCACTCCAGGGGCCTGCGGTGGGCGCGCCGGTCGTCGTCACCAACTCAAAAGGCACGGCGACTGTGACCCTGAACAGCGCAGAGCGGAAGCCAGCAGCCGGCTCCGAGTACGCCGATCCGCCAAGGAATGAGAATTACGTGCTGCTCGACGTGAAACGTGACGAACGAAGGAACGGATGGCACGTCGCGCTACCGCACCTTCGATTGGGCTTGCGCGCCGCTGATGGTCACGAATACAACGTGGCTGCATTCGCGGGATACGACCCGCAATTGAACTCCGGGGAGCTGATCGCGGGTTCCAAGGCACGAGGTCCGGTGGTTCTCGACGCGCCCGCGGGCCCGCTGACGGCCGGATACACAGCAGGTTTCGGAGCGCCGGCCACCTGAGTCGTTCCGCAAGCCCGCCTCCAGGCGCCCATGGCACCTGTCGGAAGCGGCTCGTTGCTCGATGAGAACTCACAGATGCCGTTGACAACAGACGAGCCGGGTCTCGGTGGGTGGGACCGAGCCGCATGGCTCCCGCTCGAGCGAAGGAGCGCCGTCCGCGCCTCGCTGACTGCGTGAGCGAGCCCGCATTCCCGATCATGGTCCCGCTCCTGAAGTGACCTTCGACCCTAACGACTCCTCCGCACGCTCCGAAGACTGGGGGCACCAGCAGGAGGCGTCATGGTGGAGAGCGCGCGGTCAGTCGGCCCGCGGGTCGCAGTCGACCCGCGGGTGCTCGACGTCTCCGGCGTTTCGTCCGTTCACGGCCCGGTGACCACCCCCTCGCGCGACCGCCGATGGATGACCCACCGGCCGGCGTCCTGGGTCGACCAGTTCGGCTGCTCAGCCTGCGTCGTCGGCCGGCCGCTGCGTGACCTGGACCACTCAACCCCGATCCCGCCCGCCCCCAACCCATCCTTCACGTTCTAAGGCGATCACCGATGCAGACGATTGACCAGTACCTTCCCGCTCACCCGTTCTTCGCTGGGCTCGATTCCGAGACCACCGACCTGCTGGCGGGATGCGCGGTCAATGTGCACGTCCGGGCCGGAGAGTTCCTGTTCCGCGCGAACGATCCCGCTGACCACTTCTACGTGCTGCGCCGCGGCCGGGTCGCCATCGAGGTCCACACCCCGGCCCGTGGCGTGGTGCTGGACACTGTGGACGAGGGCGAAGTGGTCGGCTGGTCGTGGATGGTGCCGCCGTACCGCTGGGCCTTTGACGCGCGCGCCACGCTGGACTCCAGCGCGGTGGCCTTCGACGCCACCTGCCTGCGTGCCAAGTGCGACACCGATCCGGTGATCGGGTACGAGCTGATGAAGCGGTTCATCCTGGTGATGGACCACCGGCTGCAATCCGCCCGGATACGGCTGCTCGACCTGTACGGCGAATTCGTTGACTAGCGGCGGCGCATCCGGTGCGGGCGGGCAGGCAACCCTGTCGCGACCGGGACCCGATGCTGCCGCGTCCCCCCTTGGTCTGCCGTATCGACCAGGAATCCAGGGACAGCTAGCGCTGCGATCCGCAACGACGATCCCTGCATTTCCGGCACCACCTGCTTCTTGGATCTGACGGTGAGGCGATCATGAGAGAATCACAGCGACCCCTGCGACTGCTGGTCGTCGGGCTCGGCAGCCCCGACCGTGGAGACGATGCAGTCGGTCCGATCGTGGCCAAGCGTTTCGCCGGGCTGCGGGTACCAGGGATCCGGGTGCTGGAGCGGGAGGATCCGACGTCGCTCATCGAGCTCTGGGACCCCGAGGATGGACGCGCCGACCTGGCCATCGTGGTGGACGCAGTCCGTTCGCGCGAGGTTCCCGGCACGCTGACCATCCTGGAAACCGGATCGCAGCGCAACCCACTGCCGGCCGACGCCTGGGCCCGCGCCGGCCGCGGCTCCGCCAACGCCTTCGGTCTGGCCGAGCTGGTCGAGCTTGCCCGCGCCCTGCACCGGCTGCCCCGCCGCGTGGTTTTGGTGGGCATCGAGGCCGCGACCTTCGAGCATGGCGCCCCGCTGTCCCCGGCGGTCGCCGCCGCCATCGCACCGGCCATCGAGGCGGTCATCGGGGTCTTGTGGGACACGGGGGAGGTGGGGTCGGGACCCGGTGCGCGCGATGCGCGCCCGCCGTCCCGGTCCAAACTGTCGTTGATCTCGGTCATCCGGCCCAGTGAGGTCGCCAGCTGAGGTGCGCGGTGTCGGGTGGCGGAGCTGACGCCGCAGTCGCTGCCAGTGCTCGCGTAGCGTTGCGGGGCCGCCTGCTGCATCACGCGTCCACCCGGGAGTGCCGTGCACCTGTCCGAGAAGTCCTACGTCGATGACGACTTCGCCGACGTCGACCTGTCCGGTGAGGCGATCGAGACGGTGCGATTCGTCGGTTGCGATTTCGCCGATGCCTCGCTCGTCGACGTCAGGACCAAGGGCGCGACGTTCGAGCGCTGCAGCTTCATCGGCACGGAGCTGTATGGCAGCAGCCACCACGGAACGTCGTTCCTGTCGTGCACCTTCGAGCGGTCGGCCTGGCACGGCGCGAGCCTGACGGGGTGCCGGCTGATCGGCAGCACGTTCACCGATTGCCGGCTCCTGCCACTGACCATCAAGGAGTGCGATCTGACTCTGGTGTCGCTGGCCGGCGCCAAACTCCCCGGAGTCGATCTGTCCGGGCTGCGGATGCGCGAGGCAAACCTGGTCGGGGCAAACTTCAGCGGTTGTGACCTGCGCGGTGC
>DASQFG010000693.1:0-3646 GCA_035633315.1 Nakamurella sp.
GCGGTGGCTGGGATGTGGCGGAGTGGGCGGTATCCATCGGTGTCGAGCTTGGCCAGTTCACCGTCGATGTCCACGGTGATGGTGCCGAAGAAGTTGACGTTGTCGTGGTGGGTGGGCCACAGGTGGGCCAGCACCTCGTCCTGGATCAGGTGGCCACCGGTGCGCATTTCGGCGATGGCGCGGCCGTAGTACTCGCTGATCCAGGTGACGATCGCGTTGGTGGCGATGGTCAGGCACCATGCCTGCTCGGTTTGCTGCTCGGGGTTGTGGTGTCGTATCGCGCCTTCGCTGGCGTAGAACAGGTCCCGGCGCAGCGCGTGGAGGTTCTCGCCCTTGTTCAACTGGCGGGCGATTTTGCGTCGGTAGGTCTCGTCGGATAGAAACTGGGCGGCGTGGATCGTGCGCCGTAAGGCCCCGTACTCCTTGATCGCCGCGGACAGCGCGTTCTGCTGCCGTTTGGATGAGCACAGCTTGCCGACGACCAGCGCCGCGGTGGCGTGCCCGAATTTCACCGACGCCGCGATCCGCAGCAGGTCGTCCCAGTGGGTTGTGATCAGCTCGGTGTTCAGCCGACGGGTCAGCAGCGGTCCCGCCCGCGGGTAGCGGGCGGTGAAGTCGGCTCGCGGCCCGGTCCGGTACAGAGTGATGCCGCCGAGGTCCCGAATCCGGGGCGAGAGCTGTTTACCGACCAGGTCGAACAGGGCGAAGTTGGCCAGGCTGGCGCCGTGGTTGTCGGTGGCGTGCTCGGCGATCGGCAGGTCGGTGGCGTTGCCGAGTATCTCGTCGAGCACGTAGTGGCTCTCCGGCGCGGTCGCCGCGATGACCTTCGTGCCGTACGTGGAGTGCTGATCGGAAACGTGCGTGTAGGTGCTGATTCCCTGACCGCGGGCGAAGTAACGTGACATCGCCCGGGCGGTGATCGACTTGCCCTTCGTGGGGAACCGCTGCCCATCCGAGGACGACAGTGCACCTGGGCCGAACACCTGGCTCAGCGGCAGACCGTGGTGGTGATTGACGATCGTGGTGTTCGCCGTGCGCAGCGTCTCCTCCCGCAGATGCCACTCATTTGTCCAGGCCAGAACGTCATAGGGCACGCCGCATGCCTCGGCCATCGCGGTCAGCCCCATGTTGGTCGCCTCGGCGATCAGCACGTAGATCAGGTTGCGTTTCAGCTCGCCTGAGCGGGTCACCTTCCCGCCCGCGTGGCTCAGTGAGTCCAGAAATCCGGTGCGGGCATCGACTTCCACCAGCAGCGCCGCCACCGAGATGCGGGGCAGCAGCGCGGCCAGCTGATCGCGCAGCTCGTCCGCTTCGGCCGGGACAGTCTCCGCGGTCAGGCGCGGGATGACCAGTTCCCCATTCTCGGTCAGTCGAACGGCGCCAACGCCACCCGCGGCGCCCAACAGAGGATCCAGCTCAGTCAGCGCTGCGTTGAGTTCATCCTCGGCAGCCGCCAGGGCGTCCGCCGCGGCGGGCGGTTTGCCGACCAGCCGGCAGAACTCCGACCGCTGCGGTTCCCACTGCGCCGGGGTCAGCAGGAACGACGCCGGGTCGGCGTAGCGACGGCTGCCGGGCACGAACACGTCCCCGCAACGCAGCCCGTCCCGTAGACCCAGCAGGACGCACAGCTCCCAGTAACGCCGATACGCGGTGACATCCCCGGCCGCCGCGGCGGCCTCGAGGTACCCGCGGCGGCGGTGCGGCACGAAATCGGTGGGCGCACCGTCGGGGACCTTGCGCCCACCGGTCGCGTACAGCCCACTCAGCACCGTGACCCCGTCCAGCAGCGACCGGACCTCGGCGCCGCCGTCGAAGCGCACCGCCGCCAACACCTCCGGCGCGAACCGCCGCAGATACGACAACGACGCGTCCAGGCTCGATAGATGGCCGTGGTCACGAGGCAGCCGGGCGGTCTTGGCCGCGACCGCGGCGCGCAGCCGGTCCATCCCCAGCCCGCGCAGCAGGGACCCGACCTGTTCATCGGGGACACCGACGTCGATGAGCACCACCAGGAGGTCATCCAGCAACGCTTGCCGGTCCCCGCCGGCCTTCGCCCGCTCCGCCAGCGCCTCGATCATCTTCTGCTTGGCGTGTGATTCCCGCGCGGAGATCGACTGATCGAACAGCGCAAGCACCTCGTCCAGCACGTCCACCGCCGACTGGGCCAGCAGCGTCAGCAGGATCGGGTAACGGCGCTGCGGGTCCCGGCGGACGAGCTGCTGCGCGCTGAGCCGGCGACCCAGCGCGGCCAGAAACCGGCGCCGTTCCGCGGGCAGCATCGACAGATCCAGCTCATGCGCGTCCAGACCGCGCAGATACCTCAGCTTCTCCAACTCGACCGTGACCGCGGCAGGCGACGGCTGCGTCGCCCCGCGACCCAGCCAGTGCAATCGAGTGAATCCAACAAGTGGGTCCACCACGAGCAGCCTGTCCAGCTCCGCGGCTCGGGTCGGCTCGACCAGGTGCGCCACCCGCTGCCAGGTCTCGGCGCGGGACTTCTCCCGGGCAGCGGCCACCCGCATCAACACGGTGACCACGCCCGGCGGATCACCCGCGAGGAGGCCAGGTACTCACAGCCCAGCCGGAACAACAGCTTCGGCGGATCATGCTCCATCGCCCTGGCGAACAGGAACTCGTCCAGCTCCCGCCACTGGAACTCCTCGGCCAGTCGCCACCCCAGATAGCGGGCGACCTCCCGCAGGTGATCGGTGCGAGTCTGCTCCCGGGAGCCGTAGTCGACCAGCTCACCGACCGGGATCCGCAGCCGCTCCGACAGGCGAGCCACCGCGACCGGTGGCGCCGAGACGACATCGTCGGGCACGAACCCCAACCAAGGCAGGCTGCACAGCTGAACCGCGGCACCCAGACGGTTCGCAGCGCCGTGGCGGGCGACCACGAACGCCTCATCCGCCGGCGTCAACGTGAAGTAGCGGATCAGCTCCTCCCGGCTGATGTCAGGGAACCGTCGAAGCTGGTCCAACTCCTCGTCCGTGAACACATCGCGCGTCGCCACCCGCCCCCCTGCTCAGCACCGTCCATCGAGGTGACAGCACGCTACGCAGGATCCAAACAACCCACCAAACCGGGCAGCACCACTCCCGGACACGGCAACCAATCGTTGATTTTGTGCTGCTTACTACCGGGACCCCAGTGGTAGTAACGGGCCGGGCAACACCGAAAGCTCCCTGAGCTACGGTTCCCGGGCCTGACCTTGGTGGACTTCCTCGGCCGACCGACTCGTTGGAGCCGGGCCGACCCCGGCTCAGGACGCCAACCGGTCCGGGGTCGGGAAATGGGTCATGACGCGCGCGGTCTCGGCGATGAAGATCTCAGCGAGGACCCTCACTGAAGCCCAGGACGCTCTCCAGGATGGTCCGGGGCTGGCAGAAATGGCTTCATCAGCTCGTCTATCCTATCCACCCGGACAGCGTGCTGATGTACTGGTGTCCGTATTTCCGTCCGGTCCAGTAACACCGGGCCATGAACGCTCGACGGGTCGACGATGGCTTGGGCGGCCTCTTCGAATCGCTCCTCAGCCGGGACGGTCGTCGATCGACATGGCGAAGTGAGCAACCGCGCCGGCCACGGCGCGGGTGAAGTGGTCCAGCGCGGTGCGGTCGAGCTCGTCGAGCCGATCCCGGCGGGT
>DASQFG010000694.1:0-1873 GCA_035633315.1 Nakamurella sp.
CGCCAGCGGACGTCTCCCCTGAGCATCAGGTGGGCGGTCCACCACCAGACCCCGGTTGCCGTCACCAGGCCGATCGCCCAGAGCACGGCCGGTCCGGTGGGGATCCGGAGCACGTCGCGCGCGAGGGTCAGCACCAGCATCAGCGCGACGATTCCGCCCATCCAGAGGGCGCCGCGACCCCTGTTCCGCGCGCCGCCACCGGCGGGGCGGCGCCAGGCGCGCAGGTACACCCGCTGCAGTGCCGTGGTGAAGGAGATCGCGAACGCGACGGCGACCAGCGCGCCGATGACGCCGGTGGCGGCCCTGGTCTCGTCGGCCGAGGTGAACGCCTGATGCAGGGTGCCGTAGGCATTTCCGCTGATGCCGAACCGGCCGCTGACGTCGATCAGCACCTCGTCGCGGACGCTGTCCGGAGTCAACGCCGTCACCACGATCAGGAACGGGAAGAACGAGACGAACGCCTTGGCGGCCAGCGCGATCGACCGGTCGACGAATTCTATTTCGAGCAGTCGGGACCAGAGATGGCCCAGCGCCGTATTTTCCCACCGCTCGGCGTGGCGAGCGGCGGTCACCCGGAGGTGCCCCGCTCTGCCCGTGGCGCTGCCGGCTGAACCGCCACCAGGAGTTCCGCCCGAGCCGTCGGACGCCGAGCCTGGCGCCGAATTGTCCGTCATGACCGGATGCTAGGCGCACCGATCATCGGAAGGCCCGGTCAGGTCGCCGGCGCGGCCGGGTCCGGCGGCGGAATCGGTGTGTCGGCGGTGCCGTTCGATGCCTTGCGGCCGATCAGTTTCCGTTTCGGCCGGTCGGGGTCCTTGACCTTGAACACCGGTTCGTCACCGAAGAACAACTGCAGCCACCTGGCGTCGGGATCGACGTCGATGAGCAGCGCCTTGAACAGCAAGCTGGCCGGGATCGCCAGGATCGCTCCGATCGGACCGAGGATATAGGCCCAGATGATCAGCGACAGGAAGCTCATCGTGGTGGTCAGGCCGACCGCGTCACCGACGAACTTGGGTTGCAGGACCGACTGGATGACGAAGTTCAGCACGCAGTAGACAACGATGACGGTGATCGCCAGGCTGGGTCCGCCGACGAGCAGCCCGAGCAGCGCGGGCGGGACCAACCCGATGATGAACCCGATGTTCGGGATGTAGTTGGTGACGAAGGCCAGCAGCGCCCACAGCCCCGCCGCCGGGATGCCGAGGATGAGCAGCGCCGCGCCGTCCAGAATGGCGACGATGCCGCCGAAGATGGTGGCCACCCCGAAGTACTTCCGGGTGCCGGCGGCGAAGGTGCCCAGGGCGGTCAGTACCGGCTCGCGACCGGGCCGCCTGCTGACCATTCGGTCGCCGAACACCGAGCCGTCGACCGCCAGGAAGATCAGCAACGTGATGATGAAGAACAGCGAGGTGAACACGCCGGCCAGGCTGGACAGCAGGCTGGCCGCGTAGGACACGATCGTGCTCTTGTCGACGCTGCTGAGCATCTGCTGCACGTCGGCCTGGGTGATGCCGAAGCCCTGCAGCCAGGTCTTCAGCCCGGCCAGCTCGCTCTGCAGTTCGTCGGCGTACTGCGGCAGCAGGCTGGCCAGTCGGGCCACGCCGATGATGCCGGCGACCATCAGGCCGATGATGATCGCGTACATCCCGAGAACCAGCACCAGCGTGGCCAGCCAGCGGGGGGCACCGCGCCGAATCATCATCTGGCGCAACGGGTCCACGGTGATGACGAGGACGAGCGCCAGGAATACCGGGCCGAGGATGTTCGGCACGGCGTGCATGCCGGCGGCGACGATCACCCCCGCCGCCAGGCCGAGGACGATGATCAACCCTCGGGGCAGGCCGTAGCCGATCGCTCCCGGTGGTCGCAG
>DASQFG010000695.1:0-3101 GCA_035633315.1 Nakamurella sp.
CCGAGCTTGAGCAACTCCGCCGGCGGCAGTTGATAGATAGCCCCGGCGGCGTTCAGGGTCAGCTGGGTAGGTTCGGTGACGTGGGTGCCGTCGGGGTCGGCGACCGCCGGACGGATGACTCGCGCGCGCGAAGGCTTGGCCGGCGCAGGGCTCACCGAGGCGAGCGGCATGGTCGGGGCCCCCGAAGGATCGAGGGCCGGATCGGGGGTCGCGTCCCCGTCCGCAGCGCTCGCCTGCCGCCTTCGAGAAGGCCTGCGGAGCCTGGTGGTCGCCATGTCCGGGTCCGCGGCGAGGTCGACCTCGCCGCCGTCGCGGTAGTCGCCGCCGTCGCGGGAGCCGCCGGATTCAAGCTCGTCGTCCTGACCCGCGAATCGCGGCCGGCCGAGCCTGCTGATCCCCTCGCGGGTTCTCGCGGGGACCTCGGCCAAAGGAATGCCCGAGACCAGCAACCCCCCGAACAGGCCCAGCAGCACCAACAGGATGATCGCCGGGACGGCCGTGACACCGATGTACAGCGGCTGGCCGATCACCCAGCCGAGGGTGCCGCCGGCGGACATCCGCAACCCGATCGAGTCGACATCGGGGTCCGGAAGCGAGTTCACGTGCAACACATGCACGATCCCGACGATCGCCACGGTGATCGCGGCTCCCCCGGCGATGCGACGCGGCCGCTGCGCGGGGTCGGGTGGGGTGCGCATGAGAATCACCGCCGCCACCACCAGGGCGATCGGGAAGATCACGGCCAGCGAGCCGATCCACACCCGGACGGCGTCCTCGGCGAGAGCGCCGACCGGACCGGCCGCCTGCAGCCAGGTCCCGGCCGCGCACACCAGGGCGAGCGCGATCAGGCCGAGCGCGATGCCGTCGCGGCGGTGCACCGCGTCGATGTCCCTGGTGGCCGCCGCACCGCGGCCGATCGCCCGCACCAGGCTGCCCAGCCAGCGGGCGACCAGATTCCAGATCCGCAGCAGTCCACGGCCGATGCCTTTGGCGGCGGTGACGATCGGCGACGGCTCGTGCCGCGTCCTTGTGCTCTGCCGGCCCTTGGACCACGCGGAGGCACCCGTCGCGCCGCGGGCGGCCGAGCTCTTGGCCTGGCCGCCCTTGGCGCCGGGGCGGGAACCCGAACGGGTTCCGCCGGATCCGGAGCCGCGTGCCGGGGTTTTCCCGGCCGCGGTGCCGGATCGGGTGCGGGTGTCGTCGCGGTTCCCGGATCGGGAACCGGAGCGCGGTGAAGCGGAGGTCTGTCCGGCCATGCGCTCACGCTAGCCTCTCCCGTCCCAGTGATCCCATCTGCCACACCGGTCCTGGATAGACGCCACCCGGTTGCCGCGATCGGTGTAGTCGTGGACCCAGTGGACGACAGAGCGGACACAGCGGCGATGGGTATCGGTGCCCTGGAGCCGCCATGTCCGGAGAAGGGGCGTGATGGGCTCGTGCGCACCGCCACCATCATCACTGTCTACCTGAGCTTGAGTGTTATCTTGATCTTGATCGGCACCATGCTGGTGCACTGGCGGCGCTTCAGTCACGAGACGGACAGGTACCGCGCCTGGCAGTCGGTGTTCGGTCAGCGGGGTGCGAAGGTCGCGCTCACGATCGGTTTCGTGGCGCTGGCGGTCCTGGTCGGTGCCCTGGCCGCCTTCCAGACGCAGCCGGTGCAGTGATGCTGGGCGGGCTACTCGCCGAGCGCTGCGACCGCGCCGATCACGATGACTGCCGGCGACCGCGCGCTGTGAGCTCGCTCCACGATGTCCTGGACCGTTCCCCTTGTCACCCGCTGCTCCGGGGTCCAGC
Organism: Nakamurella sp.; assembly: GCA_035633315.1. Classification (GTDB taxonomy): domain Bacteria; phylum Actinomycetota; class Actinomycetes; order Mycobacteriales; family Nakamurellaceae; genus Nakamurella. The sequence continues at coordinate 1,798 of DASQFG010000695.1, forward strand.
CCTTTTCGATCACCGCGACCGGCGTGCTGGCGTCCATCCCCGCTGCCAGCAGCCCCGCGCAGATCCGCGGCAGCGCGGCCACGCCCATCAGGATCACCAGGGTGCCGCCGTCCGAGGCCAGGGCGCGCCAGTCGGCGGCGTCGGCACCGTCCAGGGCGTCGTGCCCGGACAGCACAGTCACCTGACTGGCCAGCCCACGATGGGTGACCGGAATGCCGGCCGCCGCGGGAACCGCGAACGCACTGGTGACGCCCGGCACCACCTCGACGCTGACGCCGGCCTCCCGGCAGGCCGCGGCTTCCTCGCCGCCGCGGCCGAGCACGTAGGGGTCGCCGCCCTTGAGCCGCACCACCCGCCGACCGGCCCGGGCGTGCTCCACGAGCAGTTGGTTGATCTCCTGCTGGGGCACCGGGTGCCGGCCCGGCGTCTTGCCCACATCGATGACCAGCACGTCCGGACCGAGTTCGTCGAGCACCGCCACCGGCGCCAGCCGGTCGACGACCACCACATCCGCCGCCGCCAGCTCACGGCAGGCCCGCAGGGTGAGCAGGTCCTTCTCGCCCGGCCCGCCCCCGACGAGCACCACGTGCCCGCCGGCCGGGCGGTGCCGCCGCAACGGCAGCGTGCCGGCATCCAGCGCCTGGGCGATGGCATTGCGTACCGCGACAGATCGCCGGGGGTCGGCGGTGCCACCGGTGCCGGAGGTTCCGACGCTGATCACCAGATCGTCGCGGCGCAGCGTCGCGGGGGACCGGGCGCTCCCGGCGGCCGCGTCGTCGGCGCGCACGCAGAACGTGCGCTGGGCGGTCGCGTCGGACTCGACCGCCTCGTCGGTGACCCGATCCCCGGTGGCGGCGACCGCCAGCCAGGCGCCGTCCAGGTCACTGTGCTGGTACTCCCGCTGCTGCCAGCCGAGCAGGCCCGCGGCCGCGTCGGCGACGATCTGCTCGCAGGCATAGGGCGCGACGACGCGCACGTCCGCCCCGGCGGCCAGGCAGGCGGCCACCTTGCGCGCGGCCACCGGTCCCCCGCCGACGACCACGACGCGGCGGTCCGTCAGGGACAGGTGCAGGGGAAATCCGGTCTCCATCATCAGGGTGCCGATTTTGCCACCCCTCGACTGCTGATCGCCGGCTTCCCCCGTCACACGCCTTCCAGCTTGCGCGGCGACTCGCGGATGTAGACGAACCAGGTGACAAGGAAACACACCGCATAGAAGGCGATGAACCCCATGTACGCGGAGTCCGCGGACTTGGTCGCCAGGAAGGACTGCCGGAATGCCAGGTTGACCAGCACACCGCCGA
>DASQFG010000696.1:0-1584 GCA_035633315.1 Nakamurella sp.
CATGACTGGGACGCCTCGGACGAGGGATCGGAGCCCACGTCGACGCCGAGGGCGGTCGCCGAGCTCCCGGACGCGGTTCGGCTCAAGATCATCGGGTGGGCGGCCGAGGTGCTCAGCTCGGCGCGCCCGATCGACATACCGACCTCGCTGTCCCGGGTCGCTCGGTTCGCGCCGGCCAAACGTGCCCGGCTGGCCGCCGCTGCGCTCGGCCAGGCCGTGCAGAACGACACGGCCTTTCGTGCGCTGGTCGCGGAACGCGCGGCGAACACGACAGATGACGTCGGCGCGGTGTCCGCCGCGGCCCGTGGTTACCTGCTCCGATCGCCGGACGAACAGGACCTGATCAAGGCGGCCGCCGACGCCGTTCGGGACAGCGACGCGCGAGCGCGGGTGGCCGAACTGGAACGAACCGTGCGGAAACTGACCTCGCAGTCCGAGCGGTTGACCTCCGAACTGGAATCCGCCCGCCGACAGGGCGCACCCGATGCCCAGGCGATGGCGGACACCGAACGGTTGCGCCAGCGGTTGCGCGACCAGGGCACCCGCCTGCGTGATCTGCAACAGGAGGTGGATGCGGGCGCCACCCTGGCCGCGGAACGGGTCACGGAACTGACCGCGGACCTCGAGCGCGCCAGGGCGGAGACCGCGACGTGGCGGCAGCGGGCGGAGACGGAGGCCGTTCGCGCGGACGCGGCCCAGGAGCGGGTCAGCAGGATGCGTGAGGCCAGCACCGACCGTCGGGCCGCCTCGGACCGGCGCATCGAGTTGCTTCTCGGTGCGCTCGAAGGCGCGGCGACCGGGCTGCGCCGGGAGTGGGACCTGCTGGGCGGTGGCGACGACCCGGCCGACGTCGTTGCAGCCCGGCTCTCCCAGGCACTCCCGGGCGCCGAGCGGACGGCCGACCCGTCCCGACTCACCTCCTGGTTGGGATTGCCGGGTGCGCACCTGATCGTGGACGGCTACAACGTCACCAAGACCGGGTATCCCGAACTCTCGCTGGCCGAACAGCGGGATCGGCTGATTCGGGCGCTGGCAGCGCTCGCGGCACGGACCTCGGCCGAGGTCACCGTCGTGTTCGACGGCGCCGCGGTGACCACCGCGCGGCCGCCCGGCCGGGGCATCAGGGTGCTCTTCTCGCCGCCAGGGGTGATCGCCGACGACGTTATCCGCGATCTGGTGCGCGCCGAACCCGCCGGCCGGGTGTTGATCGTGGTCAGTTCCGATCGGCAGATCGTGGAAGCGGTGAGCCGGGACGGCGCCCGCACCGCGGGGTCGACGGTGTTGCTCGCGGCCGTGGGCTGACCGTGGCCTCAGCCCACCGAAGGGGCGCTGTCGGTGGGCTCACCTAACGTCCGCGGTGCGGCATCGGGTGAGAGCCCCTCGCCGCCTCCAGAGCGGATGCTGGCCACCGGCCAGAGCGCCCGAAACGAGGAAAAGGTGGTCAGCGATGCACGTGGACTGCGATCAGTGTGCGGTGCGAGGCAGGGCCTGCAGTGGGTGTGTGGTGACGGTGCTGCTGGGCTCGACGCCGGAGGGCGTCGAATGGGACGAAACCGAGCGTGCCGCGTTGGGTGTGCTGGCCGA
>DASQFG010000697.1:0-2518 GCA_035633315.1 Nakamurella sp.
CGTCCGATTCGTAGTAGGACAGGAGCGTCTTGCGCTGCTCGACGGGCACCGGCGGACGGCGCCGGCCGCCCCGGTGCAACGCTGCCAGCAACGGCTTCTGCGCCTGCCGCCACACCTGCGGCGGGACGTGCGCCCCGGCCACCGCGCCCGCCCGGATCGCCTTCTGCAGGACTCGGTTGACCCCGCCGTCCGGCACCCAGTTCGACACGTTGGAGCGGGGCACGGTGGACACCAGGCCGGTCCGCACCCCGAGGAACGCGGCGATGTCGTCCAGCGTCTGCGGCGCCGCATCGATCAGCTGCCGGTAGCGCAGCACGAAGACCTGTTCGCGCGGAAAAACCGTGTACAGGTGCTCGAGTTGCTGGCCGTAGAGGCCGGTCTCCAGATACCGCCAGAACGGTGCGTAGCCGGCTTCGGCCCGGGTCGGCTCCAGCCGGCAGGCGGCCAGGAAGTCGCTCTCCGGTTCGAGACCATCGCACCACAGATGGGTCCAGTTCGAGTACGCCCGGTCGATCGGATCGCGAATGACGGCGATCATCTTCACGTCCGGGATCAGCGCGCGAATACGCCGATGGGATGCCGTGTCCCACAGGTAGAACGGCGTGCTCTCGCCACGGAGTGCACCGGTCGGCGCCTGCGCGAACAGCGCCTCGTAGCGGGTCCGGTCCCACACCCATTCCTGGGCACTGTGCGCGTCACCGGGGCCGCGTTGGTGCGCCGGATCCGGAGGCTGCTCGTCGCACAGGAAGAACTTGGGTTCCTTCGGGTCGGACAGGAACAGGTCGGGGTGCTGAGCCAGCGCGACGTGCAACGCCGTCGAGCCGGCCTTGGGTGCGCCGATGATGAGGAAATCGGGAAGGGGCATCGGGTGTCCTTGCGGGAGGGCGCGCGCCGGCGCCGGTGGTGCCCTACCTCCGAGTGTTGGCCGCGTTCGACGGTTCGCAGCCGGCCGGAGGGAACGGGCCAGACGGTTGGGCCAGGCGGTGGGGGCCGGGTGGGTCAGGTGGGAAGGGGCCTGTCGGCGCATCGTTGCGCTCCCCCGGGATGATCAGCGTCGGGTCGATGATCCGGTGAACTGCTCGGGCGATCCATCCGGGCAACAAGCGGCACTCGCGACGCGCAGGAGGTCGACCTCGCGTCGGCACACCAGTACCAGTTCCCGCCCGGGCATGGCGCAGAGGGTATCGCGTCGGTCGGTCTCGTTCGCAAACCCGGCGAACGTCGGCGGTGATGGCTCCGTGGGCGAGCGGTGCTGCCGTGGGAGCGATCGGCAGAGTGGCGGTCAGCCTGAGGCAGGCGGATCCCAGCGCTGCACCGAAGTGCTGGCCCGCACGAAGGCCGATCCCGGCACGAGACGGAGCAACCCGTCGCGTACCCCTGCACCCGCCCGGGACCTGAGTTGCCCGACCCGGCCGACCATCCGCGCTCGGGCCGCCGGCGACTGGGTGCGCTGCCGACGCTCCCGGTCGTACTGGATGAGCGCGTCGGGGACGGTCGCCGGCGCGCCCAGCAGCGATACCAGCTTCACCGCGTCCTCGGTCGCCAGGCAACCTCCCTGCCCGGGGTCGGGCGTCATCGCGTGGGCGCTGTCCCCGATCAGCGCCACCCGGCCGCGCGCGAACGAGCCAAGGCGACCGGCGACGTTGTTGATGTCGTGATGCAGCACCTCCCCGCCACGTTGCTGCGATGAGCGCCGGGATCGGGTCGTGCCAGGCGCCGAACCGTCGCAGCACCTCGGCTCGCTCGTCAGCCGTCGCGGTGCCTGCTGGGACGGACGCGGTGGCGAACCAGTAGACCCGCCCGTCCCGCAACGGCGCACAGCCGAAACGTTCGCCCCTGCCACAGGTTTCGCCGCCGGAGGCGAGCTCGAACGGTGCCGCGGTGATCCCCCGCCAGCTGGTGTGGCCGGCGTACGGGACGCGCGGATCGTCCGGCCAGAGTGAGTGCCGCAGCGGGCTTCGCGGCCCATCCGCGGCGATGACGAGATCCACCGCGGCGCGGTCTCGCCATCGGGTCCGTGCCACTCACCGTGACACCGTCGGGTCGTTGATCGACGCGCGGCCAGCTGCTCTCGTCGCGAATCGCTCCCGTCGGCAGCTGATCGGTCAGGATGCGCTGCAGGTCGGCGCGATGCACGACCGCGACCTCGCTCCCCGCGCCGAGCTCACCGCGATCACCCACCGTGGTCCGGACCAGCCAGCGGCCCGACGGGGTCCGGATCCCGGCCGGCGATCCGGCCCGCGGCGCTCCGCCGATCGCCCGCACGCGCCGCCCCAGGCTCAGGGGCTCCGTGGGGTCGGCAGCGCAGGCGTTGGACCTGGTCAGCATGAGCGACGGCCTGGTCTTCGACCGGCTCGTGGGAACCCGTTCCCTGCTCGGCCCGGATCCCGGCACGGCGGAGACCGTCAGGCGGAGACCGTCAGGCGGAGACCGTCAGGCGGAGACCGTCAGGCGGAGACCGTCAGGCGGAGACCGTCAGGCGGAGACCGTCAGGCGGAGACCGTCAGGCGGAGACCGT
>DASQFG010000698.1:0-2699 GCA_035633315.1 Nakamurella sp.
TCGATGGAGCGGGAGCGGGAACCGGCGCGGGCGCCTCGTCCAGGTACGGGTTGTACGGCTCGGGGACCAGGGACGGCCAGCCGTCGGCGCCGACCGTCGGCGCACTCGGCGCCCTCGGGGCGGGCACGGTCGGGATGGTGACGGGAGCAGCGCCGGGGGCGCCGGCGGGCGCGACCCTGGCGGTCAGCATCTCGTAGGCCGACTGCCGGTCCACCCCCTGGCCGTAGGTCGCGAACAGCGGCGAGCTGGTGATCGCTGCGGCGACAGCGTCCGCGGGTGCCGGCGCCATCAGCGAGCGCGGCGCGCGGACCCGGGTCCAGGCCACCGGTGTCGGGGCGCCCCGCTCGGAGAGCACGGTGACGATGGCCTCCCCGATGCCCAGGCTGGTCAGCGCGGCGGAGAGCCTGTAGTCCTCGGTGATCGGGTAGGTCTTGACGGTGGCCGCCAGCGCCCTCTGATCGTCCGGGGTGAACGCCCGCAGTGCGTGCTGGATGCGGGCACCGAGTTGGGAGAGCACCGGGCCGGGCACGTCGGTGGGCATCTGCGTGCAGAAGAAGACGCCGATCCCCTTGGACCGGATCAGCTTCACCGTCTGCTGCACGGCCTGCAGGAACGCCTTGGACGCGTCGGCGAACAGCAGGTGCGCCTCGTCGAAGAGGAAGACGAGTTTGGGTTTGTCCAGGTCACCCACCTCGGGCAGTTCCTCGAAGAGCTCGGCGAGCAGCCACATCAGGAAGGTGGAGAACAGCACCGGCCGGCTCTGCAGCTTCCATACCTCGAGCAGGGTGATCACCCCGCGGCCGTCGGGGGCCAACCGGATCAGATCGGACACCACGAGCTCCGGTTCGCCGAAGAACGCGTCACCGCCCTGGGCGTCCAGGTTCGTCACCGCGCGCAGGATCACCCCCGCGGTGGCCTTCGACACCCCGCCGAGCTCGCGGAGGTCTTCCTTGCCCTCGTCGCTGGTCAGGTGCATGATCACCGCCCGCAGATCCTTCAGGTCCAGCAACGGCAGTGTGCGCTGGTCGGCCCAGTGGAAGATCAGCCCGAGGGTGGATTCCTGTGTGTCGTTCAGGCCCAGCACCTTCGACAGCAGGATCGGCCCGAACGAGTCGATGGTCGCCCGCACCGGGACGGCGCCGCCCTGCCCGGCCAGGCTGAGGAACTCCACCGGGAACGCCGCCGGCGCCCAGTCGTCACCGGTCTCGGCCGCTCGCTGGGTGGTCCGGTCACTGGGCTGGCCCGGAGCGAACAGCCCGGTGAGATCGCCCTTGACGTCGGGGATGAACACCGGGACGCCGGCGGTGGACAGCTGCTCGGCGATCACCTGCAGCGTTGTGGTCTTGCCGGTTCCGGTCGCTCCCGCCACCAACCCGTGCCGGTTGAACATCGACAGCGGGATTTTCACCAGCGCGGTGGGGTCGGCAACGGTGTCCAGCACCACCGAGCCGAGCGTGACGGCGGCCGTCGTCGTCGCGTACCCGGCCGCGATGCGCAGCGCGGCGGTCTCCGAGCCGCCCGGGGCGGGTCCCCGGGTCGGTCTGTTCGCCGGAGTCGTCATGATCGTCCCCTTCGTCATCGGGCGGCCGGTCCGCAACGCTGCGTCCCGGCCTGCCGACAGTCTGTGTTACCGCCCAGCGGTTCACCCAACAGGACACGACCTCCTATGGTGACGGCGGCGGGAAGATCAGCGTCCTGATCATGATCGTGTCTGTTGGACTACGGCAACATTCCGTATCGAACGGGGGTTCGCCGAAGCAATGTTCGGCATGCTGATCAGCACCCTCATGATCGTCATGATCGGACTTCTGGGACCCCCGGACTACTGTCGATACTGTGAGCGACCGATTGGTGTGGGTGGACTGCGAGATGACCGGGCTCGATCTGCGGACCGATGCGCTGATCGAGATCGCGGCTCTGGTCACCGACAGCGACCTGAACGTGCTCGGCGAGGGCGTCGACGTGGTCATCCACGCCGACGACGAGGCGTTGGCGCAGATGCCCGAGGTGGTCCGGGTGATGCACGAGCGGTCCGGGCTGACCGACCAGGTGCGGGCATCGACCGTGACCATGGAACAGGCCGAGGTGATGGTCCTGGACTACGTCCGCGAGTTCGCCCCAGACCCCAAGACGGCGCCGCTGGCGGGCAACTCCATCGCCACCGACCGCGGGTTCATCAGCCGCGACATGCCGACGCTGGACGCCTATCTGCACTACCGGATGATCGACGTGTCGAGCATCAAGGAACTGTGCCGGCGCTGGTACCCACGGGTGTACTTCGCTCAGCCGGTCAAGGGGATGGCGCACCGGGCGCTGGCGGACATCACCGAGTCGATCCGCGAGCTGGCCTACTACCGCAGGACGGTGTTCGTCCCCGGCACCGGTCCGAGTTCGGACCAGGCCCAGGCGGTGGCCGCCGAACTCGCGACGCGGTCCTGAACCTGCCCGGGCCGGGTGGTGTCCGGGAATCGACGGGTCGCTGATCCGTTAGACTCGTCGGGACCCGCAGGGGGTGGAATTCCCACTCGCGGGCATGGTGGGCGTAGCTCAGCTGGTAGAGCCCCGGCTTGTGGTGCCGGCTGTCGCGGGTTCGAGTCCCGTCGCTCACCCTGGTTGACCTGCGGTGATGTGCAGGTGCCGGCAGCACGTCGACGTCGTCGATGCTGCTGCGCCATCGGGCATCACCGCAGGTCACTTTT
>DASQFG010000699.1:0-1835 GCA_035633315.1 Nakamurella sp.
CCTGCCGCGCCGTCGCGGTGGGCTGATCGCCGGCTCCCCGCTGCCGCTGCGCACCGGTGCCGACGCCCTGGAAACGGGCCCGATGCCCACACTCGACCATGCCGGTCACGTGGTCGTCCCTGCGCGCGCCGACTGGCTCGAGGACGTCGACAGCGGACTGGACCCGACCACTGTGCCGTCGGCCGGCGCCGGGCAGCGGGCGGCGGAAGCCGTGGTCGCCTCGGTGGACGCCGCCGATCCGGCCCTGGCCATCCCAGGGCAGTCCGCCAAGACCGCCTCCGGGCAGGCTCCGGCCGCCGCATCCAGCACCGCCGGAGCACCGGCAGCGGCCGCGAAGCCCGGCAAGACGCCCGCGCCCGAAGGATCGGTGCCCGTGATCGGCGGCGCGCCCAGGGAGTCGGCCAGATGAGTGCCCAGCGGCACAGGACCGGTTCACGGGGACTGCGGCACCGGGCGGGCGGGACCGCTGGCATTGCCTTGCTGGCGCTGATCGGCGTCGGACTGGCCGGGTGCTCCGGCATCCCGACCACCAGCCCGGCGTATGACGTCACCCAGGTCGCCGACCAGATCGACCCGGCGGCGCCGGAGGCACCGCAATCCGGTCAGCAGCCCGACCAGATCGTCCGTGGGTTCATCGCCGCGACGGCCAGCACCGACCTTGATGTCGCGGCCGGTTCCAGCTTCGCGGCGGCCCGTCAGTACCTGACGCCGGACGCCCAGACCAGCTGGCAGCCGGCCGGCCAGCCGGTGGTGGTGCTGGCCGACGCCTACCGGACAGTGGTCGACACCCCTGACGCCAAGACCGTGACGGTCAGCGGTACCACGGTGGGCACGCTGGACGCCGAACGCGCCTTCCATGCGGAGGCCGCGGTCGCATACTCCCGGGTGCTGAACCTGGAGCAGGTGGACGGGCAGTGGCGGATCAGCGACCCGCCGCCGGAGCTGATGCTGACCGAGTCGGATTTCGCCACGGCGTTCCGTCAGCGGGTGCTGTATTTCCTGGACGCCACGGGCACGGTGGTCGTCCCGGACGTCCGGCACGTGGTGATCGGGCAGACCCCGGCCAACCGCGCCAACAGGTTGATGTCGATGCTGATCAACGGGCCGAGCACCACCCTGCGCGGCGCGGTGGAGACCCAGTTCTCCGCGAAATCCGAGTTGCGATCGAACCCGACCGTCGATCCGGACGGTGTGCTGCGGATCGACCTGACCGGGGTGGACATCTCGACCCCGGAGGCCAGGCGGGCACTGGCCGCGCAGATCGTCTGGACGCTGTCGCCGACGTCGCCGCGGATCGCCGTCACGGTCGATGGGCAGCCCCTTGACCCGACCCAGGAGGTCTTCACCATCAACTCGGTGTCCTCCTTCGACCCCGACCGGCTGGCCGGTACCGGCCAGGTGGCCTCCGACCCGTACTTCGTCGACACCCGGGCCGCGATCGCGGGTCTGACCAACCAGCAGCCGGTGGCCGGCGAACTTGGCACCGGCAACCCGCCGGTGACCGGGGCCGCGCTGTCCGCGGCCACCGGGGCGCTGGCCGCGGTGGCGGCCGACCCCTCGGGTGGCTCGGTGCTGATGATGGCGCAGCCGGGGAAATCCGACACCGCCGCGCCGCTGCTGAAGGCGGGCACGCTGACCACTCCGAGCTTCACCCGCACGGGCGACCAGGCGTGGGTGGTCCAGAACGGAGCGTCGCAGAAACCCGAGGTCTACCAGGTGTCGACCACCGGGGAGGCCAGCAGGGAACGGGTCGGCTCGTCGTCGTTGGCGGGACTTGGCCCGGTGACGGCGCTGGCGTTGTCCCCGGACGGCGTTCGGGTCGCCGTGGTCGCCGG
>DASQFG010000700.1:0-2549 GCA_035633315.1 Nakamurella sp.
GCCCGCGCTGCGAGCCAGCACGGCGCCGTCGGTCACCCGGATCCGAAGGTCCGCTCCGGCCGGTGCGTCGGCCACCGACCGGACGATCAGGTGGCCGGCCTGAACGACGGCGTACCCGCGGGCCAGCGTCGCCGCCGGTCCCAGCACGGCCAGTTGGGCTCGGCGATGGGCAAGGTCGCGGTCGATCCGATCCAGCGAGGTGACGATCAGTCGGCGGCCACGCTCCCGGAGGCGGTCGAGATCGGCCTCGCGGGCGGCGATCGGGGAGAGTGGATCGGCCAGCACAGTCGCGGATTTCAGCCGTTTGAGCCTGGCGTCCTCGGTCTCCACCCAGCCCGCCAGCGCCCGGCGGGCCCGTCCGCGAAGCTGATCGACCTGGCGCAGTTCGGCGGCGGCATCAGGCACCACCCGCTTGCCGGCGTCCGTCGGGGTGGAGCAGCGCACGTCGGCGACGTCATCGACAATCGGATGATCCGGTTCGTGACCGATCGCGGAGACCACCGGAGTACGGCACGCGGAGACCGCCCTGCACAGCGTTTCGTCCGAGAACGGCAGGAGGTCCTCGACGCTCCCGCCACCGCGAGCCAGCACGATCACCTCGACCTCGGGATCGGCGTCCAGTCTGGCCAACGACTCGATGATCTGCGAGACGGCCAGAACTCCTTGCACCGCAGGGTTTTCCACCCGGAAGCGGACCGCGGGCCAACGCGCCCTGGCATTGGCCAGCACATCGGATTCGGCGGCGCTGGCCCGCCCCGTGATCAACCCGACGGCGGCCGGGAGGAAAGGAAGCCGCTTCTTGCGTTCCGGCGCGGTCAAACCTTCGGCGGCCAGCAACCGGCGCAGCCGCTCCAGACGGGCGAGCAGTTCACCGAGCCCGACCGGGTGCATCTCGTCGACGCGGAAGGTCAGCGACCCGCGCCCCGGGTAGAACTCGAACCTTCCGTGCACGACAACCCGGGAGCCCTCGGCAGGCGCTGCGGGCAGCGCGGCGAGCACCGACCGGGCGCACACCACCTGCAGCGACATCGGCACAGCCGCATCGCGCAGGGTGAGGAACGACATCTGCGATCCGGACCGCACGGACACCTGCGCGATCTGCCCCTCGACCCACGCCGCCGGTGCCTTGGCGATGTACTCGACCATCCGCTGAGCGAGCGCACGCACCGGCCACGGGTTCTCCCGGGTGGTGTCGGCCGCCTTGACGGCCGGAGCAGGTCGGATCGAAGCTGCCGACCCGGCGGGATTGCTCACGATTCCTGGTGCTCCAGCGTGACCAGCCGGTTGCTGAGCAGGGTCAGGAACGGGGCCCGGTTCTCTCCGGATTGCTCGTGGTCGAGCAGCGACTGGACCTCTTGTGCTGACAGGCTGCGCAGGTAGCCGCGCACCTGGGCCAGCGTCATCCGGTCGTAATCGGGCAGCGCTTCCGGCCCGTCTTCCGGCTCGTCGGCTGGGTCGGCTGGGTCGTCGGCTGCCGCCGCGGTTGACGTCGGGGCCTGGCCGTTCGCGGACTCGGTATCGGCGGACGGGGTGTCGGCGGACTGGGTGTCGGCGGACGGGGTGTCGGCGGACTGGGAGTCGGCGGACTGGGTGTCGGCGGACGGGGAGTCGGCGGACGGGGAGTCGGCCGAAGCGGCGGGATCCGCGCCGGCGGGTGACTCGTTGTCGGTGCCGGGTGAGTCGGCTCCGGTCGAGGCCTCGAGCGCGGCTCCTTCGATCGTCGCTCGCGCGGCGTCCGGTCGACCGTTGCCGCCGTCGCCGTCGCCGTCAGCGTCATTGGCCACTGCTTCGGTCGTTGCTGACTCGGCCGACGCCGTCTCGCTGGTTGCCGGCTCGGCTGTAGGCGTGATGGCCGCTCCGGCCGCGGACGGACGGACCGAGGCCGGCGCGATGGGCAGGGACGTGTCGGGGGTGTCGTCCTCGTCGGGCTCGGCCTTCCCGCCCTCGATGCTCTTGCCGTCTTTGGCCCGCTTGGCCTTGCCGTCCTTGGTCTTGACGTCCTTTGACCCGCCGCTCCTGCGCTTGGCGTCCGGGTCGCTCTCGTCGTTGCCCTTGTCGTCGCGTTGATCGGTCGGCGTCGTGCGGGCGAGCGGCGTGACAACCGGCGCCTTGCCGCCCTCGGCGACGCGCGTCGAGGCTGCGCTGGCCCGTGCGGCCCCCGCTCTGGCCGATCCTGCGCCGCTAGGCATCGGGGGGCCGGCAGGGTCCCGTTGACGGGAGCCGGCCGCGACGGCGGTGATGGGCGGTGGATCGTCGTCGAACTGCGCCCACGGCGGGTTCTCCTGCGGTCCGCCGAGCACGCCGCTGAGGAGTTCGTCGCCCTTGGTGGCGAGATCGGCGATCTCCTGCTGGACCTTCATCGACAGCTGCATCGCTTTCCCGACGAGGGTTACCGGCAACGCCGGAATCTCCTCGGGCAGCGATCGCACCAGGTCGATTCCGCTCGCGACGATGCCGGCGGCGACCCGCAGTGGGGTGGGCAACGTGATGGCCATGTGCCCAGCCTGCCTTATGCCTGATCCGTGCGACACCCGGACAGCTGCGATGCC
>DASQFG010000701.1:0-2669 GCA_035633315.1 Nakamurella sp.
GCCGTGATCGACGAGCTCAACGCCGACCCCACGTGCACGGCCTTCCTGGTCCAACAGCCCACCGGGCTCGATGAGTACGCGATCCTGAGCCGGGTCGACCCCGCCAAGGACGTCGACGGCCTGCACCCGGCCAATCTCGGCGCGCTGGTCCTCGGCCATCACGCGCCGCTGCCGTGCACGCCACTGGGCATCATCGAACTGCTCCGCCGGTACCGGGTGCCGATCGCCGGCGCCCACGCGGTGGTCATCGGGCGCGGGCTGACGGTGGGCCGGCCGCTGGGCCTGCTGCTCACCAGGCGGAGCGAGAACGCCACCGTCACCCTGTGCCACACCGGCACCCGCGACCTGGCCGGCCTGGTCCGGCAGGGTGACATCGTGGTCGCCGCCGCCGGATCGCCAGGCTTGATCACCGGCGAGATGATCAAGCCCGGGGCTGCGGTACTCGACGTCGGCGTCAGCCGGGTCGACGGGCGCATCGTGGGGGATGTCGCAGCTGATGTAACAGCCGTGGCTGGTCATGTCGCGCCGAACCCGGGTGGCGTCGGGCCGATGACCAGGGCCATGTTGTTGTCCAATGTGGTGGATGCCGCAGAGCGGCTGGCCGCGGCGGCGCCGTAACCGGCTCGAGGATTCCCCCAGGCAGATCGGCATCGAGAATGTCGGCATCGAGAATGTCGGCAGCGAGCAGGTCGGCAGCGGATTCGGCAGAAGGGACCACGATGGGCGAGGGGTCGGACGGTAACGGCCGATCCCGCGCGTTCTGGGACCGCGCCGCCCGCGAGGACGCCCGGTGGCACATCGCGACCGCGGCCGCGGCCGACCCGGACGAGTTCGCGGCGTCGGGCCGGCGGGAGACGGACGTGTTCCTGGCCCACGCCGGGCTGGTGCCCGATCGCTCGTTGACCGTGCTGGAGATCGGATGTGGCATCGGCCGGATGACGGCCGGGCTCGCCGAGGTCTATGGCCGGGTCATCGCCCTGGACGTCTCCCAGGTGATGCTCGACCAGGCCGAGCAGGCGTTGGCCGGCCGGGACAACGTCACGTACGTGCTCGGCTCCGGTTCCGACCTGGCCGGCATCGACTCGGAGTCGGTGGACGTGGTCTTCTCCTACATCGTGCTGCAGCACGTGCCGACGGTGGCGGGCCAGTTGGAGTACTTCAGGGAGACCCGTCGGGTGCTCCGGCGCGGCGGCGCGGCGGCCATCCAGATCCGGTCCAACACCCCGACCGCGCTGGCGTTGGATTGGGGTGGCCACCTCGGCCACCGCGTCCGGGGTCACCGCACGCTGTCGAAGGCCTGGCGCGGGGCCAGGATTCCGCGGACCGAGCTCCTCGCGGCGGCCTCCGGGGTCTGGGCGAACGGGCACACCGCGGCCGGCCCGCGCGCAACGGTCGAGCTCCGGCCGTTCGGCCGGCGGCACACCTGGATCGTCATGCACCGGGAGGCCGACTGATGGCCGATCCCCGGGTGATCCGAGCGGTGCCGATTACGGTGGTGCTGACGATCGTGGTCGTCGCGCTGGTCATGATCGCGCTGGCCCACTGGCGTCGGGGTGCGATCGGCCTGGGGCTGGCGATGCTGGTGGCCGGCGTGCTGCGGGCGCTACTCAGCGACCGGACGATCGGTGTGCTGGCCGTGCGCGGCAAGCGGTTCGACGTGTCCTTCTACGTGCTCTCCGCCGCGGTGATGATCGCGCTCACCCTCGGCACGGTTTGACCTGGTTCGGTCGCGAAGCGTGAGGACGCGGAATTCCCGGCCGGTCCAGAGCTCTCGACTGCTCCGTGCGGCAGATGGTCGGCGGAACAACGCCCAGCCGGCCCGCCTGGTAGTCGGCGAAGGCCTGCTGGAGTTCGGAGCGGGTGTTCATCGCGAACGGCCCGAACATCGCCACCGGCTCGTTGATCGGCCGCCCGCCGGCGCGTAGTCGACCTCGCCCATCTGGTCCATGTGCAGGAACGGGTTGAGGTCCCGCAGATCGACACCGGCGAACGCGCGGCGTACCGGGAAGCCCTCGCCCTCGTAGCCGCGGGGGGCGGTGCTGATGCCGCGCACGGCCCGGTCGACGCCGGCGGCCGGCTCCGGGCCGGCGATCCGCGGCAATGTGAGCACGGCGGGAACGGCGATGGCGGGCATCTCCGCCTCCAGGCCGGCGACGTGCTCCGTGCAGCGTTTCTATGCGCATGCATATTCCCGGGGCGGTGTGCGCAGCTCAGCGGCGGGAACCGGGTCCACCTGCGGCGACGCCCTTGCGTCGGCGGGCGACGTCGGCGCGCTTGCGACGATCCGGCACGCCGCGGTCCTTGAGTGGGCCGTCGCGGCCGGCCTTGCCCTCCGCCGCGCGATGCTGATCACCGACCTGATCACCGACCTGATCACTGACCTGATCGCCGACCTGATCACCGACCGGATCACCGACCGGATCACCGACCTGATCACCGACCTGATCACCGACCTGATCGCCGACCTGATCGCCGACCTGATCGCCGACCTGATCGCCGACCTCCAGCCGGCCGAACACCGCGGCGAGCACCGCCGCCTCCTGATCGCTGATCTGTGAGGTGAACTCCCGCTCGATCCCGGCGATGTGCACGACCGAGGCTCGGCGCAGGGCCGCCCGCCCGGCCCGGGTGATGTGCACGATCACCCCTCGGCCGTCGGCCGGATCGTC
>DASQFG010000702.1:0-3599 GCA_035633315.1 Nakamurella sp.
GTACAACCTGGTCTGTGACCCGGCGTTTCTGGTGGTGGCGTGGCAACGCGTCGCGGGCAACGTCGGGGCGCGGACGGCCGGGATCGATAGGGCCACCGTGGCTTGGATCGCCTCCCGGATCGGGGTCGAGGAGTTCTTGCAGCACGTCCGTTCCCAGCTTCGGTCGCGGACGTTCTGCCCGGTCGAGGTCCGTCAGGTGATGATCCCCAAGGCGAGCGGGAAACTGCGCAAGCTGGGGATCCCGACGGACCCCGCAAACTGCGAGGTCGCGCCGTCTGCGTGAGGTTTCGGAGTCGTTCCTCACGGTCACTCATCCGTTCCACCCCTTGGCTGGTCAGCGGCTGCGGGTGCTGTTCGAGCGCCGCTACAAGGCGACCGGGCTCGCGTTCTGTTGTGAGGGCGGCCCGGCAGGCACGGTGATGCTGCCGGTGGCCTGGACCGACCGGGGCAAGCCGGCAGCGCCGCGTGCCCTTGGCTATGAGGAGCTTGTCGAGGTGGCTGGCCTGGTGCACGCGCTCACGACGACACGCCGGCAGGTGTGAGGTCGTTGACCACAGCGTTTGTAGCCGTCACAGTCTTGTGTAATGAGCACGCACAAGAATGAAGTTGTGTTGAGCGAGCTGTCGGTTCGGGCGCTGCGGGGCCGCCGCCGGCGATTGGTCGCGCGGCTGCCCGACGTGGGCGGGTACCTGGCCGGCTCAATGGTCGAACAGTCCCGCCGCTGCGGAAAGCCGGGTTGCCGGTGCGCTGGCGGGCAGCTGCACGGGCCGTATCTCTACCTGTCGGTGGCCAAGGCGACCGGGCGGCGTTCGCTGCTCTACGTGCCCGAGACGTTGGCCGGCTTGGTGCGCCAGCGGGTGGCGTTGACCGCGTCGGTCCAGCAGCTGCTGGGCGACATCTCGGCGATCAACTTGGAGCTGCTGGCCCGCCGGGAGCTGGAGTAGATGACCGCCGCGGCGGCGTGTCCGGAGCTGGTCGCGCCGGTGGCGAACATGCTCGCTGCGGCGTGGGCCGCCGCCGAGATTGGCGCACCGGCTCAGCCGGTGGGCGGTGCGGCGACCGGCACGGAGCCGGCGTCAGAAGGCAGGAAGGTGAGCCAGGATGAGGGGCGAGACCAAGATCCGGGCCGAGCACCGCTCGCGGACGGCGGTGATCTACGTGCGCCAGTCCACGATGGCCCAGGTCCGCGACCACACCGAATCGACCGCACGCCAGTACGCCCTGGCCGGGGAGGCGTCGCGGCTGGGCTGGCCGGCCAGTGCGATCGAGGTGATCGACGCCGACCTGGGGATCTCCGGGCGTTCGACCGAGGGCCGCGACGGGTTCAAGGCCCTGGTCGCGCGGGTGTGTCTGGGCGAGGTCGGCGCGATCTTCGGGCTGGAGGTGTCGCGGCTGGCCCGCTCCTCGGCCGACCTGTCCCGGCTGCTCGAGCTAGCCCGCCTCACCGACACCCTGGTCATCGACGCCGACGGCATCTACGACCTGGCCGAGTTCAATGATCGTCTCCTGCTCGGTTTGAAGGGAACGATGTCCGAGGCCGAGCTGCACCTGCTCGCCGGCCGGCTGCAAGGAGCCAAACGCGCCGCTGCCGAACGCGGCGAGCTGCGCACCCCGCTGCCGGTGGGCTATGTGCACGACGAGGACGGCAACGTCATCGTGGACCCGGACGAGGAAGTCTGCGGCGCGGTCGCGGAGGTCTTCGCCACGTTCACCCAGGTCGGGTCGGCCTACGCGGTGGTTGGCGCGCTGGCCGGGCGGCGCTTCCCGCGTCGCGCCTATGGAGGGGCATGGGCCGGGCAGCTGCGCTTCGGGTCGCTGACCCATTCGCGGGTCTGCTCCATCCTGTCCAACCCCGTCTACGCCGGTGCCTACGTGTTCGGCCGGTTCCGCTCCCGCCGACAGGTCAACCCGGACGGGTCCGTGCACAATGTCACCATCGAGCTGCCCCGCGCGCAGTGGGCCGTGCTCATCCCCGACCATCACCAGGCCTACCTGAGCTGGGACACGTTCCTGGCCAACGAGGCCAAGCTTGCCGCGAACCGCACCAACGCCGGCGCGAGGCCGCCGCGGGAGGGATCCGCGCTGTGTCAGGGCATCGTGCTCTGCGGCTCGTGCGGGCGGCCGATGTCCACCCGCTACGCCGGGGCGCGGCCCTACTACGAATGCGCGCGGGCCCGCGCTGACCACGTGGCCACCCCGGACTGCCGCTCGGTGCGCGCCGCCACCGTCGACGACGCGGTCAGCGCGGCGCTGCTGGCCGCCCTCACCCCCGAACAGCTCGCCCTGGCTCTGGCCGCCGCCGGTGAGGTCACCGCACGGCGCGCCCGCTCGCTGCGCGCCGTCGAGCTGACTGTGGAACGTGCCCGCTACACCGCCGAGCGGGCCGAACGGGCGCACGCGGCCTGCGAGCCGGAGAACCGTCTCGTGGCTCGTAGCCTGGAAGCCCGCTGGGAGGCCCGCCTGCTCGAGCTCGCCGACGCCGAAGCGGCCCTGTCCACTGCCCGCCACGCCCAGGCACCCATGCCGCCACCAGGCGAGCTCGCCGCAGCGCTGGGCGACCTGCCCCGGTTGTGGTCGGCACCGAGCACCGCCGAGCGGGACCGCAAACGGCTGCTGCGGACCCTGCTCGGCGACGTCACGCTGCGCCCGGGCGACACTGCACGCGAGCTACGCGTCGGGTTGCGCTGGAACTCCGGTGCCACCGAGGAAGTCGTCGTCCAGCGGATGAGCCCGGTCACCGAGTGGCGGCGCACCGCCCCGGCGGCCGTCGCGCTTGCCCGCGAGATCGGCCCACGGTTGACCAACCCCGAGCTCGCCGCGGCACTGGACGCGGCCGGGCACACCACCGGCACCGGCAAACCCTTCGACACCACCGCCGCAGGCAACCTGCGCTACGCCTACCGGATCGGCTCCCCGGACCTGCTCGTCGCCGGCGAGCTCACCCCACGGGCGGTCGCGCAACGTCTTGAAGTCGGCACCGGTGTCGTGCACGCCTGGCTCAGTGCCGGCACCCTGCCCGCTCGGCGCAGCCCAACTGGCCGCTGGGCCATCCCCTTCCCGCCCCAGGTCGAGGCGGCCTGCCGGGCCCGACTCGCCCACAGCCCGCATATCCACCAAGAGGCGGACGACCTCGACCGTCAGCCCGGGGAGATGTCCATCGCCGAGCTCGCCGCGCGCCTGGGCGTCAAACCCGACGTCGTCTACTACTGGGCCAAGCGTGGACACCTGTCCGCCCGCCGCGGCAAGTCCGGCCGCCGTTGGGTACTCCTCACCGCCGAAACCGAGGCGGCCTGCCGCAGCAGGATCGCGCGGTCCCACAAGCTGCCCGAAGATGTCAAAGCCGCACACCACATGGAAGGGATCGCAGTATGAAGTCACCGTCCCGATCGTGAGAAGCTGCTGCCAGGCGGGACCCGCAAGCGCGAACACGTCCTCCGGAGCAGTTCGCTCGGGGGTGCGGAACGACTGATGCCCCAAGGCGACACCGAGGGCGGAGATCACGATCGCCGCCACCGCCGGTCAGAGCCACAGGGTGCGCGTCGACAATGGCGTGTCGGGTTGGCTGGTCATGTGAACCCACGCTCTCGGTGTCGCCGTCG
>DASQFG010000703.1:0-1581 GCA_035633315.1 Nakamurella sp.
CCGGATGCCCGTGCCCGTCCGCGCCGAGACGCGCGGCAACGGGTGAGCGCCGTCGACTACGGCGGCAGGGTGCCGCCGCAGCGGGTCGGCGTCGTGCTCGGGCACGTCTGCTCGCGCGTGCATCCGTTCATCGTCGGCCGGGCGGGGTCGATCGACCAATCGCGTTGGCCCGGCGTTCTGGGCAACGAAGCGTGCCCATTCGGGCACCCAGCGCGCAGTCCGCTCGAACCTGGGGCGCCCAGCATGGCGAGCCGTCAGAAGATCTTCCCCGGGTTGAACAGGTTGTCGGGGTCGAGGGCGTTCTTGATCGCCCGCTGCAGGACGACCGAGCCGGGGTCGAGTTCGCGCAGCAACCCGCCCTTCTTCAGCAGCCCGACGCCGTGCTCGGCGGTGACGGTGCCGCCGAAGCCGATCGCGGCATCGAGCAGTTCCTCGAACGCGAGTTGCGCCCGCCGCCGGGCCGCGTCGTCGCCCGGCGGCACCAGCAGCAGCGGGTGCAGGTTGCCGTCGCCCGCATGGGCGATCGTCGCCAGCGTCACCTCGTGCCGAGCCGCGATCGTCTCGATGGCGGCGAGCATCTCGGGCACCTTCGACCGGGGCACGCAGATGTCCTCGGTGAGCACCGGCCCGAGCCGTTCCAGCGCGGGATAGGCCAGCCGGCGTGCCTCGAACAGCGCCTCCGCCTCGATGGCGTCGGTGGACTGCGCGGCCCACAGCGCACCGGCCGCCTCGAACGATTCCGCGAGCGCTCGCGCCTCGTCGAGGCCCGCATCGCCCGGGGTGTCCACCCTGGCGAGCAGCAGCGCGGTGGCGTCGGCTTCGATGCCCAGGTGCTTCCACTCCTGGACAGCCCGTAGGCAGGTGCGGTCCAGCAGCTCCAGCGCCGACGGGGTGAGCCCACGGCGCGTCACCATGGCGACCGCCTGCCCGGCCGCCACCAGCGAGCCGAACGCGCCCACCACCGTGTGCGGCGTGCCGACCAGCGCCGGCCGCAACCGCAGCGTCACTTCGGTGATCACCCCGAGGGTGCCCTCGGAGCCCACCATCAACCCCGCGAGGTCATACCCCGCAACGCCTTTCGTGGTCCTGCGACCGATGCCGACGGCCGTGCCGTAGCCGGCCGGGCCACCCATCACGGCCCGCATCCCCAGCACGTAATCACGGGTGACGCCGTACTTCAGGCAGCACAAACCGCCCGCGTTGGTGGCGACGTTGCCGCCGATCGTCGACCACGGCGCGCTGGCCGGATCCGGTGGGTACCACAGGCCATGCCCGGCCAGCACCGCCTTCAGGTCGTTGTTGACGATGCCAGGCTGCACCACGCAGACCAGGTTCTCCGGGTCGATGTCGAGAACCGCGGTCATCCGGGACAGGTCGAGCACGATGCAGCGGTCCACCGCGTTGGCCCCGCCGGACAACCCGGTCCCGGCGCCACGCGGCACCACCGGGACGCCGAACTCGGCGGCGACCCGGACCACCACCTGCACCTCCGCCTCGCTGCGCGCCCGGACGGCCACCGCGGCCCGGCCCACCGGAGCCCACTCGGCCTCGTCGTGCGACAGGCCGGCAAGCACCGCAGGG
>DASQFG010000704.1:0-2654 GCA_035633315.1 Nakamurella sp.
CGAGGGTGGCTCGACCGTAACGTTGGGCTGAAGAGGAATGTGTCCAGCTCGCCGGCCCGGCTGGGATGGGCTCGGACATTCGGCGATGCCACACACTGGTCGCACGCACTCCACTGCGGGGGCAGTCCAGAGGCGGCCGGGCCGAGGGTTTCAGGGGAAGGCCATGAGTCTGCTGCGCCAACGACGGCGACGAGATCCATTTCGACGACCGGATCCGCTCGTCCGGTTGGCCGCGGAGCCGTTCCCCTCGGCCGACCTTGTCCTGCTCTGCACGTTCGGGCCGGGCCTGGCGAGTCCACGAACGCACCAGGAACTCAGTCGCGCACTCCTGCAGGCCGGGTACGACGGGCCCCTGACCCGGCATCTGATTTCGACCAGCCCACTGCTGCAGCGGCACGGCAACCACCATGTCCTGCAACGGTTCACAGCCTGAAGACGACTTGCAGCGACGGTCACATCGTCGCGATACGGCGCGGGCCGGCCGCGGCCCGCCGGGCCAGTGCGGTCGAGGGCGGGCATGACCTCGGGCGGCCTCGACCAGCACGGTCGCCCGCTGCGAACCCCCAGTTCCTCGACGGCATCCAGGGCTCCGGGCGCGGTGACGATCCGCTCGTTGCTGCCGGGCCCGTCCTGGACCCGCCGGCGGCAGGCCTTTCGACCCTGACACCTGCCTCGGTCCCAGGCGCACGATCGAAGTGCAGGCCGCGGCGCACTGACCGGCAGTTGCTGACCCTCAAGAGAACGAAGGCGTTGTGATGATGGGCGATGGCTACAACGACGGCGGCGGATGGATGTGGGTGTTCGGCGGTCTGATGATCCTGGGCGTGCTGGTGCTGATCGGGCTCGCGGTATGGGCGGTCGTCACCGTCACCAACCGCCCCAACCGGGGCGGCACCACGCCGGCCGGCTCGACGATCGACCCGGGCGGACGGGCGCGGATCAAGCAGGTCCTGGACGAGCGGTACGCACGCGGCGAACTGAACACCGACGAATACACCGAGCGGCTGCACACCCTGGGACTGTAAGCACATGCGGCCTGGGACTGTGTGCACATGCGGCCGCTGAGCCGGCGACGCGCGCTGCAACTCGGTGGCCTGGGCGTGGCCGGCATCGTCGTCGGCGGCACCGGCATAGCCTTGGCCGGCAGCACCCGCTACACCCCGATACCCGGCGAAACCCTCACCCAACCAACCGTTCTCGCCAGCGCGTCGGGCTCCCTGGACATCAGGCTGGAAGCCGCGGTGAGCTGCGGGCCGCTCGCCGGCCGGCAGGCCACCACCATGCGCTACAACGGCGGCGTCCCCGGACCCACCCTGCACCTGCAGCCCGGCGACCACCTCGGCATCGACCTGGTCAACCACCTTGACCAGCCGACCAACCTGCACACCCACGGCCTGCAGGTCTCCCCACAGGGCAACAGCGACAACCCGTTCCTGATGGTCGATCCGGGCCAGACGTTCCACTACGACTACCCGATCCCTGCCGATCACCCCACCGGCACGTTCTGGTACCACCCGCACCACCACGGCTCGGCCGCCGACCAGGTCTACGGCGGCCTCTACGGCGCGATCATCATCACCGACCCCGACCCGCCCCCGGTCACCGCCGACCGGGTGCTGGTGATCTCCGACATCACCCTCGACGCGGGGGGTGCCATCCCACCCGTCACCGTGATGCAACGGATGACCGGCCGGGAAGGTGACCTCGTCCTGGTCAACGGCCAGGCCCTCCCCCGGGTCACCGCCGCGCCCGGGGCGCGGGAACGCTGGCGAATCGTCAACGCCTGCGTCGCCAGGTACCTGCAACTGCGCCTGGACGGCCAGGACCTGCAACTGCTCGGCGTCGACCTTCCTCTGGGCGGCCAACCACAACGCACCGAGCAGGTGCTGCTGGCCCCCGGCAATCGTGCCGACCTGCTGGTCACCACTCGCGCCGGAACCAGCACCCTGCAAGCACTCCCTTACCACCGGGGCACCGTGGGCATGGGAATGGGAATGGGAATGGGAATGGGCGGCGGCATGGGCTCCCGGGGTTCCACGCCCACCACCAGCGGCTCACCGATCGACCTGGCCACCTTGACCGCCAGCGGATCGCCCGCCGCACCCGCCGACGCGGTGATCCCACTGCCACCCGTCGGGGACCTCCGTGCCACCCCGGTCACCAACCGGCTGACCCTCACCCTCGCCATGGGGATGGGCATGACGGGCTCCGGCGGCATGGCGTTCACCATCGACGGACGCGCCTTCGACCCCGCCCGCGTCGACCAGACCGTCCATGCCGGCGCGGTCGAGGAATGGACGATCACCAACACCAGCCAGATGGACCACCCCTTTCACCTGCACGTCTGGCCCATGCAGGTCCTGTCCGTCGCCGGCGTCACCACGGATGCGCCGACCTGGCAGAACGTCGTCAACGTCCCCGCCCGCAGCAGCAGCGTGGTTCGTATCGCCTTCGACGCCTACACCGGCCGCACCGTCTACCACTGCCACATCCTCGATCACGAGGACAACGGGATGATGGGCATCATCGCCGTCACCTAACCACCGGCGACCGATGCCTTGCCATGCCGCGCACCACATCTCGGACAATCCGCGTCCTGAACAAGACCGGCTCCAGGGCTTGCCGCCCTGGGGCTGCCGGTACTCGGTCTCGAC
>DASQFG010000705.1:0-2157 GCA_035633315.1 Nakamurella sp.
CAGCTCGCCCGGCAGTTCGCCGAGCGGCCGGACGTCAGGTACGGGATCACCACGATGTGCGTGGGACTGGGCATGGGCGGCACGGTGATCTGGGAGAACCCGCACTACGGCAGCGATTCCGAGAATGACGCTGCTGAGGTCGCATCCCGGCTCACCGACAGTGCCGCCGACAGTGCCGCCGACAATGCCGCTGACAGTGCCGCCGCCGACCAGATCCCTCACACCACCGCCGGGAGCTCGCTGTGACCACCATCGAGAAGGACAGGACCGCGGCCGCGCCGAACACCGGCGCCAGGGCCGACTACCCGGCCGTCAGGCCGGAGGTCGTCACCAAGGCCATCACCCGGCTGATCCAGGTGCCCTCGGCCGGCGCGCCCGACGGATCGATCACCGTCGCGTTGATCACCCTGGACAACGGCAAGGACCACACCCGGCCGTCCACCATCGGCCCGCTGGGGCTGGCCAGCCTGGACGCCGCGATCACCACCGCCATCGACGCGGGGCCGGACGCGATCGCCGTCACCGGCAAGCCGTTCATCTTCGCGGTGGGCGCCGACCTGTCGCAGATCGGCTCGATCACCGACCGCACGATGGCGGAGGAGATCACTGCGCTCGGGCAGCGCGTGTTCCGGCGGCTGGATACGAGCGACATCCCGACGTTCGCGTTCGTCAACGGCGCGGCGATGGGCGGCGGGCTGGAACTGGCGCTGCACTGCCGGTACCGGACGCTGGCGTCCAACGCCGCCGCCATTGCCTTTCCCGAGGTGTTCCTGGGCATCCTGCCCGGGTGGGGCGGCACCCAACTGCTGCCGCGGATCGCCGGGCCGGACAACGCCGTCACCGTGATCGTCGAGAACGCGCTGAACCAGAACCGGATGATGAAGCCGAAGGACGCGCTGCGGCTGGGCGTGGTGGACGTGGTGCTGGATGCCGCCGACTATCTCGAGCAGTCGCTGGCCTGGCTCGCCGGTGTCCTCGACGGCTCGATCACCGTGGCGCGCAACGAGTTCAGCGGCGCGGGCGACGACGAATGGACCGCGGCGCTGGAGCGCGGAAAGATGGTCGCGGACATGCGGACGCACGGCCACGCGCGTTCGCCGTACCGGGCGCTGGAACTGATCGAGCTGTCCCGTACCACCGATCTGGACGCCGGGCTCGTCGCGGAGGGCACTGCGCTCACCGACCTGATCATGTCGCAGGAGTTCCGGGCCGGGGTGTACGCGTTCAACCTGGTGCAGAAGCGCGCCCGCAAACCCGCGGGCGCTCCCGACCCGTCGCTGGGCCGCCGGGTCAGCAAGGTCGGCGTCGTCGGCGCCGGACTGATGGCCTCCCAACTGGCGCTGCTGTTCGCCCGCCAGCTGCACGTCCCGGTGGTGATCACCGACGTCGACCAGGCCAGGCTGGACAAGGGTCTGGCGTCGGTGCAGCGGGAGATCGAGAAGCTGAAGGGCAAGGGCCGCATCAGCTCTGACGAGGTCAACCGGCTGACCGCGCTGGTCACCGGGTCGCTGGACTACGCGGCCTTCGCCGACGCGGACTTCGTGGTGGAAGCGGTCTTCGAGAAGTTGGAGGTCAAGAAGCAGGTCTTCGGCGAGGTCGAGAAGTACGTCCGGCCCGATTGCGTGCTGGCGACCAACACCTCGTCGTTGTCGGTGTCGGGGATGGCGCAGGATCTGCGGCACCCGGAGCGGGTGGTCGGATTCCACTTCTTCAACCCGGTTGCCGTCATGCCGCTGCTGGAGATCGTCCGCGCCGAGAAGACCGACGATGCCAGCCTGGCAACGGCTTTCGCGCTGGCCAAGCCGTTGAAGAAGGGTCCGATCCTGGTCAAGGACGAGACCGGATTCGCCTTCAACCGGCTGCTGCTCCGGTTCATGGGTGAGATCCTCGCCTCGATCGACGAGGGCACCCCGGCCGAGGTGGCGGACGGCGCGCTCGAGCCGCTCGGCCTGCCGATGAGCCCGCTGATGCTGGTGCAGCTGACCGGTCCGGCCGTCGGCCTGCACGTGACGGAAACGCTGCACGATTCGTTCGGCGATCGATTCCCGGTGTCGGAGAACCTGCGTCGGATCGTCGACGCCGGCCACCGGACGCTGCTGTCCTGGGACGACCAGGGCCGGCAGATCCTCGACCCGGAAATCGCCGCACTCCTGGTGC
>DASQFG010000706.1:0-1827 GCA_035633315.1 Nakamurella sp.
CGCCGTGCGGGCCGACCTGCTCCGCAGGCTCGGTCGGAATGCGGAGGCGGCGCACGCCTATGACGCCGCCCTCTCCCGCACCGAGAACGCCGGTGAGCGCGGCTTTCTCATCCGCTGCAGAGCGGAGATCAGCCCGTCAACGCCCCGTCCGGCAGCGCGCCGGCCCGGAAACTTGTGACCAGCGCGGCACTGTCGCCTCGCCGGACCCAGTGCACCTGACCCCCGCCGTGAACCGCTGCTCCACCGGTGCCCACGGCCAGCAGCGCGTCCTCGTCGATGGCCACCCCGGAATCGACTAGACCGGCAGCGACTGCGGCGATCAACCGGGCGAGCGTTCCCCATTGCGCGGCATGCACGTCCGCCGTGATCGGAACCAGCGCAAGCCCTTCGGTGATTGTCAACTCGGCAAGGTCCTCGCCGGCGTCCTCGGAACAGATCGGCACGCCGCGGTGCAGCCAGCCGCCGACCAGCGCCCGCCGCGCCGCGATCGACGCGCCGGCGGAGAACCCGGCGTACGGGATTCCCCGCTCGCGCAGCACGCTTCGCAGCCCGATGGCCACCGGCGAAATCGCAGCGGCGTAGCCGGGAGTCAAGCCGCCACCGACGAGAACTCCGTCGACCCCGGCCAGCGCGCCGAGGTCCAGCACGCCGCCGAGCGGCACCAGCACCGGGAACGGAGCGCAGGATGCAGTTGCGCCCAGCGCTGAGGCCCATCGGTCGAACTGCTCGACGCCGTCACCCTCGTCCAGCACCACGCAGCCGATCGTCGGGTGGCTGCCCGCCGCGGCCAGGAACGGGCCGTACACCTCGTCCCGGTGTTCGGGTTGCCAACCGCCACCGATCAGGAATCTCGTGGGCTCGTCGCTCATGAACCCATGGTGGCCGAGGCGCGTTCAGCCGGCTCACTCGGTGTCGGAATCCTGGATCGCCGGGGTGGTGGTCGCCGGGTCGGTCGGTGGTGCGTCGGGCTTGCCGGACGACGGCGGCGGGCCGTACGGCTGTGTTTCCGGTTCGGTGTCCGGCGGAGTCTCCGGACGGTGGTCACCTGCGGCGGAATCCGGATCGACGGTCGGGGCGGACGGCTTCGCGTAGATCGCCTCCGCGTACTTGGTGTACCCGCTGCCCATCGTGACGGCGAGCGCGCCCAGGGTCAGGGCTCCGGCGACCGCTGATCCGGCGGCGCTGTCGAAGATCGCGTTCTCGGTCCGCAGGATGCTCAGCATCGAATAGGACGCCAGGAACACCCAGACCGCGGCCAGCGCCCGGCCCGCCTCCCCGGCCTTCGCGCGTTCGATGGGTCCGAGGTCCTTCGCGGTGAACGACCACCAGGCGGCGACGGCCATGCAGGCGGCGTGAATCGCGAACGCCAGCAGCAGCAGCCCCTCGACTCCTTCCTCCTCGGTGAAGATCGCCAGCAGATTGATGTAGAAGATCCAGATATCAAGGGCGGCAACGGTTGCCAGCACCATCCAGCCCGCCCTGCGGGCATAGGAAGAACCACCGCCGGCGAGCAACGCGCCGATCACCGCCACCACCACGCCGCTGGCCGCGACGGCGCCGCTGGCCTCGCAGAGTCCCGGGGAGAGCGATCCCATGACGATCGCCGCGACGACGGCCAGCACCCCCACCACCATGACTGAGATGCCCCACCGGTACAGCAGTAGCCCGCCCGCCCGGCGGCCCTCCCGCAGCAATGCCTCGGCGGGGGCCCGCCGGGCGATCCGGGCGATCAGCAGCACCGCGAACACGGGGATGGCGATCGCCCCGACGATCAGCAGCAGGTCAAGCAGGTCGGCGATGGAACCGACCTCGACGTTCACGCAGGTC
>DASQFG010000707.1:0-4344 GCA_035633315.1 Nakamurella sp.
TCTCACCCCGGCGGCGGCCAGTGCCGCCGAGGTGGCCGCGCCCAATCCCGATGCCCCGCCGGTGACAATGGCCGAGGTACCGGCGATCTGCATCGAACGCTCCCGCTCTGCTGGCTGACTGGTCGGCATGCTGAGGTCGGCTCGGTACCCGGCGGGGCAGCGATGCGACGCACCGGCGGGCCGTAGGCGAGGGTAGCCGGAGCGCCCATCGGGGTGGTGGCGGGATGTGGGAGGCATGCCTGTCCGAATTGACGTCCGCACCATGGGCGGCGAGGCTGGCGGCAAGGGCTTTCGGGCGGGGACTTCTCGGGACGATCGACGGCGGAGGTGCGGCCTTGTTCCTGCTCCGCAAGCCCATCCTCGCGGTCTCGAACAACGCGGTGGTGCGGGCCGCGCTCTCGAAAACGCCGCTCACCAGGTCGGTGGTGGACCGCTTCACCGCCGGCGAGACCGCAACCGACGCACTGGCCGCCGTCGCCGATCTGCACGCCCACGGGCTGCAGGTTTCCCTGGACCACCTCGGCGAGGACACCAGGGACAGGGCGGCGGCCGATGCCACCGTCGACGCCTATCTTGACCTGCTGCAGGTGCTGGCGGCGGCGGGCCAGGTCGCGGGATCGGAACTGTCGGTGAAGCTGTCTGCGGTGGGTCAGGCACTGCCCGCGGCGGAGGACGTCCCCGGCGGCGGGCATGCCTACGCGCTGGCCGGGGTGCGGCGGATCGCCGAGGCCGCGTACGCGGCCGGCGCGCGGGTCACCCTGGACATGGAGGACCACACGACGGTGGACAGCACGCTGGAGGTGCTGGCCGTGCTGCGCAAGGACCACCCCGACGTCGGGGTGGCGATCCAGGCGATGCTGCTGCGCACCCCGAAGGACCTGCTGGAGCTGACCGGCCCGGGATCACGGGTCCGCCTGGTGAAGGGCGCGTACGACGAGCCCGACTCGGTCGCGTTCACCGACCCCGCGCAGATCGACCTCGCCTATGTGCGCGCGCTGAAGGTCTTGATGAGGGGCAAGGGTCATCCGATGGTCGGCTCGCACGACCCGCGGATCGTGGCGATCGCCGCCAAGCTCGCCGACGATGCCGGGCGGACCCCGAACCGCTGGGAGCATCAGATGCTGTACGGGATCCGGCCGGAGGAGCAGACCAGGCTGGTCGCCGAGGGCCGGACCGTCAGGGTCTACATCCCGTACGGCACCGATTGGTACGGGTACTTCGCCCGCCGGCTCGCCGAGCGCCCCGCGAACCTGCTGTTCTTCGCCCGCTCGGTGGTCAGCCGTGACTGACCCCGCGCCGCCCCTTTTGTTGGCGCGGATCAACTTCCACGGCGCGCACGAAGTCGTGCACACCAGTCCCACCCGCCCCATTTCCGGGGTGCATCATCCGCGCCGGCGAAGTTGATCCGCGCCCAAGAAGGGGCGTGCGCTCGGGCGACCGCCGGCGCTGGCTCCGGCTCGGGCGCCGCCTGCCGCACTGACCTACGACCGCGCAGACCTCCGACCGCAGACCCCGTCAGGAGATACGTCATGGACGCCATCACCCACCCCCCGCTGCCGGTCAACGAACCGGTGCTGGATTACGCCCCGGGATCCCCGGAACGGGAGACGCTGGTCGCCGCGCTGGCCGCGGTCACCGAGCCGGTCGAACTCGGCGCGGTGATCGGCG
Organism: Nakamurella sp.; assembly: GCA_035633315.1. Classification (GTDB taxonomy): domain Bacteria; phylum Actinomycetota; class Actinomycetes; order Mycobacteriales; family Nakamurellaceae; genus Nakamurella. The sequence goes on from DASQFG010000707.1 coordinate 1,669, forward strand.
GGCAGGCCCGGCGCCCCGGCGGCGAACCGTTTGACGTGGTCGCCCCGTTCGATCACCGCCGGATCCTGGCCACGTCCGCCAACTCGGTCCAGTCCGACGCCAATGACGCCGTCGCGGCCGCGCTCGATGCGGCGCCCGGCTGGCGCGCCATGGACATCGACGCCAGGGCCGCCATCCTGCTGCGCGCGGCCGATCTGCTGGCCGGGCCGTGGCGGGCCCGGATCAACGCCGCCACCATGCTCGGCCAGGCGAAGACGGCCTACCAGGCGGAGATCGACTCGGCCTGCGAGCTCGCCGACTTCTGGCGCTTCAACGTGCATTTCGCCCGCCAGGTACTCACCGAGCAGCCGATCGCCAACGCCCGCGGAATCTGGAACCGCACCGATCACCGGCCGCTGGAGGGATTCGTCTACGCCGTCACGCCGTTCAATTTCACCGCCATCGCCGGAAACCTGCCGACCGCGCCGGCGCTGATGGGCAACGTGGTGGTGTGGAAGCCGTCGATGACGCAGCAGCTGGCCGCCTCCCTGGTGATGGATCTGCTGCAGGAGGCCGGGTTGCCCGACGGGGTGATCAACATGCTGCCCGGCCAGGGGCCGGAGATCTCCGAGGTGGTGCTCGCGCATCCCGATCTCGCCGGGATCCACTTCACCGGTTCGACCCGGGTGTTCCAGCAGCTGTGGAGGACGGTCGGCGCCAACATCGCCGGCTACCGGTCGTATCCGCGGCTGGTCGGCGAGACCGGCGGCAAGGACTTCGTGGTCGCCCACCCGTCGGCGGACGTCGACGTGTTGCGCACCGCCCTGGTCCGCGGGGCCTTCGAGTACTCCGGGCAGAAGTGCTCGGCGGCCTCCCGGGCGTACGTCCCGAGCTCGTTGTGGACCCGACTGCGTGACGACCTGGCGAGCGAAACCGAAGCGCTGACAATCGGTTCCGTCGAGGACTTCAGCAATTTCACCAGCGCCGTGATCGACGACCGGTCGTTCGGCCGGCTCACGGCGGCGATCGACCGCGCGTTGGCGACGGACTCCATCGAGGTGCTGGCTGGGGGAACGTACGACGATTCGGTGGGTTATTTCGTCCGGCCGACCCTGCTGGTCGGCACCGACCCCCGTGACGACATCTTCTGCACGGAGTACTTCGGCCCGATCCTGTCCATCCATGTGTATCCCGACCATCAGTTCGGGGCAGTGCTCGCCGAGGTCGACCAGGCCTCGCCGTACGCGCTGACAGGGTCGATCATCGCCCGTGACCGCAGCGCCGTCGAGCAGGCCAGCGGCGCACTGCGGTACACGGCCGGCAACTTCTACATCAACGACAAACCGACCGGCGCGGTGGTGGGACAGCAACCGTTCGGTGGCGCCCGGGCGTCCGGCACGAACGACAAGGCCGGGTCCGCGGCCAACCTGATGCGCTGGACCTCGCCGCGGTCGATCAAGGAAACCTTCGTGGCACCAACGGCTGTCGGCTATCCGCACCAGCGAAAGCAGTGACGGACCGGCGACGAGGGAATGGCGGACGCGGGAGGTGCGCTGATCAGATCCACGAATCGCACGCCACCACGGATCGTGCGCTGATCAACAGCACCAAAATGCGCCCGAAATGTCCACATCCGCGGGTGTTTGATCAGCGCAGGGTGCCGGGTGCGGGTGTTTGATCAGCGCAGGTGCCGGGTGCGGGTGACCCGCGCCGACGCCCGCCCGGCCCGGCCTCGCCACGAAAAGCGCTACCACCCGCATGCCGCCCCGGTGATCGCCCGCGGGTCGGCGGCGCCGGCCAGCACTCCGTCGGGCAACACCCGGATGGCCTGCGCGTGGCCGAAATTCGCGCCCGCCTCGGCCCGCACCACCCGGTGACCGCGTTCGGTCAACCCTTGCTCCCACGAGGCCGGAGCTCCCGACTCCAGCATCGTCACCTGCGGGCCGTCGCCGTCCCAGGTGGAGAACCCGCCGTCACCCAGCATCCAGCGCGGGGCGTCGACGGCGGCAGCGGGGGACTGGCCCGCGCGAAGCATCCTGGCCAACAGCTGCAGCACCACCTGCGGCTGGATGTCGCCGCCCTGGGTACCCAGCACCGCCGTCAGCCCGCCTGCCGGGTCGGTGACGAGGGCGGGCGCGAGGGTGTGCGGCGGCCGCCGCCCCGGCGCGAGTTCGGCCGGGTGGCCGGGTTCCAGGCTGAAGCCGATGCCGCGGTTCTGCAGGAAGATCCCGGTCCCGGGCACCACCAGATGGCAGCCCCAGCCGGCCGCGTTGGACTGGATGAGCGAGACGCCCACGCCGTCGCTGTCGGCGGCGCAGAGGTAGATGGTGCCGCCGGGTGCCGAAAGCCAGGGCGGCGCGGTCCGCGCCGAAGGGTCGATGGCGGCCCGCCGCGCCGACAGCCGGCCCTCGTCCAGCAACGCCGTCCCGTCGGCCCCGTCGAACAGCACCTGCGGCCGATCGTGCCCGGCCCACCGCGCGGCCTCGGACAGCAGGTGCGCCCACCCGGGATCGCCGGGGTCGCCCGGCACGTCCAACCCGTCGGCGATGCGGGCGGCGGCCAGCGTCAGGTAACCCTGTGACGGCGGCGGCACCGTCCAGACGTCGTGGCCCCAGGCCCGCACGCGCAGCGGCGTCTCCCACCCCGCGCACGACCGGGCCAGGTCGTCGGCGCTGAACAACCCGCGGCCCAGCTCGA
>DASQFG010000708.1:0-2404 GCA_035633315.1 Nakamurella sp.
GGTCGAGAGCGCCGCCCGGCCATCCAGGATCCGCGCCAGGTACTGGCCGGTGTAGGAGTCCGGGTCCGCCGCGATCTGCTCCGGGGTGCCCTCGGCGATCACCAGCCCGCCGCCCGAGCCACCCTCCGGACCCATGTCGATCACGTGGTCGGCGGTCTTGATCACATCGAGGTTGTGCTCGATGACGATCACCGTGTTCCCCTTGTCCACCAACCCGTTCACCACGCCGAGCAGCTTCTCCACGTCCGCAAAATGCAACCCGGTGGTGGGCTCGTCCAGCACGTAGACGGTGCGCCCGGTGGAGCGCTTCTGCAGCTCGGAGGCAAGCTTGACCCGCTGCGCCTCACCGCCGGAGAGCGTGGGAGCGGGCTGCCCGAGCCGCACGTAGCCGAGGCCGACCTCGACCAGCGTCTTGAGGTGCCGGTGGATCGGGCCGATCGCCTCGAAGAACTCCGCGGCCTCTTCGATCGGGGTGTCCAGCACGTCGGCGATGGTCTTGCCCTTGTAATGCACGTCCAGCGTCTCGCGGTTGTACCTGGCGCCCTTGCAGACCTCGCACGGTACGTAGATGTCGGGCAGGAAGTTCATCTCGATCTTCAGCGTGCCGTCGCCGGCGCACGCCTCGCAGCGACCGCCCTTGACGTTGAACGAGAAGCGGCCCTGCTGATAGCCGCGCACCTTGGCCTCGGTGGTCGCCGCGAACAGCTTGCGGATGTGGTCGAACACCCCGGTGTAGGTAGCCGGGTTGGACCGCGGGGTCCGCCCGATCGGCGACTGGTCGACGCCCACCACCTTGTCCACCTCGTCCAGCCCGGTGACCCGGGTGTGCCGGCCGGGAACCATCCGGGCGCCGTTGATCCGGTTCGCCAGCACCGCGTGCAGGATGTCGTTGACCAGCGTCGACTTCCCGGATCCGGACACACCGGTGACGGCGATCAGCGTGCCCAGCGGGAAGTCCACCGTCAGGTCGCGCAGGTTGTGTTCGCGCGCCCCGACCACGGTCAGCTTGCGGCGCCGGTCCACCGGACGGCGCACCAGCGGGATCGCGATCTCCCGCCGACCGGACAGGAACGCGCCGGTGATCGAGTCCGGGGACGATTCCAGGTCGGCGACGGTCCCGGAGACCACCACCTTGCCGCCGTGCTCCCCCGCCCCCGGCCCGATGTCGACGACCCAGTCGGCGGTCCGGATGGTGTCCTCGTCGTGCTCGACCACGATCAGCGTGTTGCCCAGGTCGCGGAGCCGGGTGAGGGTCTGGATCAGCCGGTGGTTGTCGCGTTGGTGCAGCCCGATGGACGGCTCGTCCAACACGTACAGCACACCGACCAGGCCTGATCCGATCTGCGTCGCCAACCGGATCCGCTGCGCCTCGCCGCCGGACAACGTCGCGGCCGGTCGTTCGAGGGACAGGTAGTCCAGCCCGACGTCGAGCAGGAACCCGAGCCTTGCGTCGACCTCCTTGAGTACCCGTTCGGCGATCATCCGGTCCCGCTCGGACAGCTCCAGCCCGGGGAAGAAGGCGGCGGCGGCCTTGATCGACATCGCGGCGAGGTCGGCGATGTTCTTGTCGCCCAACGACTTGTGCCGGATGGTGACGTGCAGGATCTCCGGCTTGAGGCGGGTGCCCAGGCACACCGGGCACGGCACCTCGCGCATGTAGCCCTCGTACTTCTCCCGCGCGAAGTCCGAATCCGTCTGCGCCGCACGGCGTTCCAGATACGGGATGATGCCCTCGAAGTCGGCGTAGTACGAGCGCTGCCGGCCGTAACGGTTGCGGTAGGTGACGTGCACCTGGTGGTCGGTGCCGTGCAGCACGGCCTTGCGGACCACAGCGGGCAGCCTGTCCCAGGCGGTGTCGACCGAGAATCCCATCTGCTCACCCAGCCCCTGCAGCAGCCGGATGAAGTACTCGCTGGTCGTTCCGGCCGACCAGGGGTGGATGGCGCCGCCGTTGAGCGAGAGCGACCCGTCCGGCACCACCAGTTCGGGGTCGACCTCCTTGCGGGTACCGAGCCCCGTGCATTCCGGGCAGGCACCGAACGGGGAGTTGAAGGAGAACGACCGCGGCTCCAGCTCGTCAAGGGCCAGCGGGTGGTCGTTCGGGCAGGCCAGCCGTTCGGAGTAGCGGCGCTCGCGCAGCGGGTCGTCCTCGTCCAGGTCGACGAAGTCCAGGATCACCACGCCGTCGGCGAGACCCAGCCCGGTCTCCACCGAGTCGGTGATGCGCTGCTTCGCTGTCTCCCGGTTGACCAGCCGGTCGACGACGACCTCGACGGAGTGCTTCTCCTGCTTCTTGAGTTTCGGCGCCTCGGTCAGCGGATGGACGACGCCGTCGATCCTGGCGCGGGAGTAGCCCTTGGCCTGCAGGTCGGCCAGCAGGTCGACGTATTCGCCCTTGCGTTCC